>NZ_JBIURH010000039.1:0-68665 GCF_044740765.1 Kitasatospora sp. NPDC088346 | reverse complement strand
GGTCAAAACCGTCTCGGTCAAGCGCGAGGGCCGTAAGTGGTTCGTCGTACTGGCCGCCGAGTAGGAGCAGCCGCCGCCGCTGCCCGCGACCGGCAGCGCGGTCGGCATCGACCTGGGCATTGCGAACTTCCTCGCCGACTCCAGCGGCGCCTTCGTACCGAACCCCCGGCACGGCCGGCGCGCCGCCGCGAGGCTGGAAGCCGCCCAGCAGGCACTGTCGCGGTTTCCGCGTCGCAAGGCCAGGGACCGCACCGCCAACCACCGGCGGGCGGTGGAGAAGGTCGCCGGGCTGCACGGCAGGGTACGCCGCCAGCGGCTCGACCACGCGCACAAGACCGCCCTCGACCTGGTTCGCGCGCACGACTTCATCGCGCACGAAGACCTCAAGATCCGCAACATGAACAAGGCCCCCGCTCCGAAGCCCGACCCCGAGAGGCTGGGCGCGTTCCTGGCCAACGGGGCTGCGGCCAAGGCCGGGCTCAACCGCTCGATAGCCGATGCCGGGTGGGGGTGTTCCTGACGATCCTGCACGCCAAGGCTGAGAGCGCCGGACGGGAAGTGATCGCCGTGGACCCCCGCGACACCTCCCGCGAGTGCCCCGAATGCGGGCACACCGCCAAGGAGAACCGACCCACACAGGAGAAGTTCCACTGCGTCAGCTGCGGCCACCATGCGCACGCCGACACCGTGGGAGCACGCAACGTTCTACGGGCCGGGCTGGTCCGTCGTCACGCCGACCAGGCGTAACGAGAAGCTCCCGGATCCATCCGGGGGAGGAGTCACGTTCACCAGCATCGAGGGGTGGGGTGGGGGCGGGCAGAGTGGGACTAGGTGATGCCGGCGTACAGCGGGCGGGTCAGCACCGTGATCAAGATCGACGACCGGGCCGGTGTGACCGGCGGGCTGAGGGCCAAGGTCGACTCGGTCGAGCGGCACCTGGCGGCCATCGAGGAACGGGAGGGCTGACGGCGCTCCGGCCCCCGGGCGGCGGTTTCAGAGGACGGTGAACCCGTCGTGGTCACCGGTGGCGGGGCCCCAGCTCTCCGACACCGACCCCACCCGCCCCGGGGTGTCGCCCGTCCGCAGCCAGGCCAGCAGCTGTTCGCAGTCCTCCTGCGGCCCCTCGGCCACCACCTCGACCCGCCCGTCCGGCAGGTTGCGGGCGTGGCCGGTCAGCGCGTCGGGCCCGGAGACCCGGGCCATCACGGACCAGCGGAATCCGACACCCTGGACGCGGCCGTCGACCACCGCGGTCAGCCGCACGCTCTCGGTCATGCGGCCACCGTACTGAACCGCCGGGGCGCCCGCCGGACGGACCGCCCGGCGGGCACCACGGCGGGCCGTCACGGCGCCCGGGTGTCCGCCGCCGGCGGCCGGTCGCCCTCGTCGCCCTCGTTGTCCTCCTCGTCGTCGCTGTCCGGCGCCTTGGCCCGGACGTCCGCCGGGGTGGGAGCCGTGATCGAGCGCTCCTCGGCGGACCGTTCGCGGGTCTCCTCGTCGGGCTGCGGGGTGTGCTCCTCGGATCCGGTCATGGCACCGTCCTCTTCTCGGGTCTCACAGGTCACACAGGGATGTCCGCACTCTTCGGGCTGCTCCGCGACGGTCCGCCCGGAGGGGCTCTCGGGCGGCTACCCGGCCCGTCCGTTTCCACACCGTTCGTCCCCGCACTGCCGGATCCTGCGCCGTCCGCGCCCGTGCCGGGCGGGTTCAGCCCGGCGAGCCGGTCGTCGCGGCGGCGGGCTGGTCGGTGTCGCCGTGCCAGGTCGGCCAGCCCAGCAGGTGCGGGCGTTCGGTGACCCACGCGCGCACGTCGGGCCCGATCTCTGCGCTGATCAGGCCCTCCAGCAGGGTGCTGTACCGGGCGACCAGCTCGCGGTGCCCGGGGTCGGCGGCGAGGTTGCGCAGCTCGGCCGGGTCCTCCTCGCGGTCGTAGAGCACGACGTCGTTCTGCGCGTACAGCGCCTCGGGACTGGTGGGCCGGTTCGGACCGAGCGGGGAGAAGTAGCGGCCGAAGGTGTAGCGGCGGTCGGTGTAACCGCGCAGGAAGCCGCGCTTGGACCAGTCCGGCCGCAGTTGCCCGGACTGGATCCGCCGGGGTGCCTCCGGGTCGGCGAACTCGAACCAGAACGACGCGTCCAGCGTGACGATCGACTCGACGGCGGTGAGCACCCCGTCGCGCACCGTTCCGCCGTCGAGCACGGGCACCAACGAGTGGCCCTTGAGGGCGGGGTGGCGTTCCGCGACCTCCGCCGCGGGTACGCCCGCGACCTCCAGCAGGGTCGGCGCGAGGTCGACGGCGGAGGCGAGCGCCTCGGTGCGCACACCACCGGGCGCGTCGGGGTGGCAGAGGACGAACGGGACGTGGAAGTTCTCGTCGTAGACCAGGCCGCCCTTCTGCCGCAGCCCGTGCGAGCCGGCCATCTCGCCGTGGTCGGAGGTGAACACCACGACCGTGCGATCGGCCTGCCCGGACGCCTCCAGCGCGTCCAGCACCAGGTCGATGCTGCGGTCCACGTCGCGGATGGCGTTGAGGTAGAAGTTGAGCCCGTCGTACCAGTGACGGTCGTCGGCCACCGGGCCGAAGACGGTGTCGAGCATCCGGGCGAACTCGGCCACCGCCGGTGCGGCTCCCGACAGGTCGTCACGCAGGCTGGCTGGCAGGTCGAGCTCCCAACGGCGCCGGTACACCGGGATGTCGGCGGCCGCCTTCTGCACCATGGCGTGGGCCAGTCCGAACGGCAGCTGGACCTGCGGCGAGCCCCCGTAGTCGAAGCTCATGATGTCGTGCGGGTTGACGAAGTTGACCGCCATGAACCACGGCTGGTCCGCCGCGACGACCGGCGCCCGGTTGCGCAGCCAGCGCACCGCCTGCCCGGCGATGACGGGATCGAGCTTGAGGCCGGCCCAGGCGCCGCCGTCGATGTCGCCCCAGTCGTTGAACTCGCTGAAGCCGTAGGGCTCCAGTGCGTCCGTGGTCGGGCCGGGACGCTCCGGGGTGAGGTACGCGTTGGAGAGGTGCCACTTGCCCTGGTAGGTGCAGTAGTAGCCGGCCGAGCGCAGCATCGTGCCGACCGTGCCGAGCGCGGGGTCGAGCGGCCGGATGTAGGGCATGTTGTCGTTGTCGTAGATCTCGGTGAACGGCAGGTGCTGCCCGGTGTAGATCACCGACCGGGCGGAACTGCACATCGCCGAAGCCGTGTAGTAGCGGTCGAAGCTCGTCCCGCGCTCCGCCAGCCGCTCCCGGGCGGGAAGCGTGTAGCCGGGCGGGCGGGGGATCGCGGCCCGCTCCTCGTCGGTGACGATCAGCAGGATGTTCGGAGGACGCGCCATGCTCACCTTGCCCCTTCGACAGCCGGTCGGGCCCGACCCTAAGCGCGGGGCGGGCACGGCCGGGACAGGACACGGCCGGGGACGGCCAAGCGGGTGAGCTACCCCGTGGCCTCCGCCACGAACGGGGGATGGCGGTCGGCGAGCTGCTGTTCGACCCATCGGAGCCGCGCCTCCAACGATGCGCGGCGGTCCGCGGGCGCGATCGACCGCAGGCCCGTCAGCAGGTCGCGCAGGCGCAGCAGCACCATCGGCGCGTCGACGGCGACCGGGAGCAGGTCGTCCACCGCGACCCGCAGGAAGCCCGCCCAGCCGGGCAGCAGGACCAGCAGCCGTACGACGCCCAGCGCGTCGGGGACCGACCGGCGGTCCAGGTCCGCGGTGACCAGCCGGCGCAGCAGCCCGTCGATGACGTCCAGGGCCTGGACGGCGGTCGCCGGGTCGTTGACCGCGGGGGACAGTGCGCGCAGTCCGGTGTCCGCGAGCAGGCGCAGGGCCAGCAGCGGATCCTGCCGGAAGGCCCGGTAGCGGCCCACGACCAGCGCGTCCGTCACCGTCTCGTCAGGCAGGGGGCCGCCCCGGACGTCCGCGACCGGATCGCCGTGCTGGATCGTGCTGCCGATGACGGCCCGCAGCTCCACGACGGCGTCGGCCGCGGCCGCGACGCGGACCAGCCCGTCCAGGTCGACCTGTTCGATCGTCGTGGTGCGGCCGCGCCACCGGACGGTGGAACTGACCGCCGCCGGCGCCACCGGGGCCGCGACAGCGGGACGGTCCGCGGGGAACAGCGCGTCGATCACCCGGTGACCCTGTGCACCGGTACCGGCCAGCACGTGCCCGAGCTGGATCGACCGGAAGGCCCGCAGCTGGAGACTGCGGACCAGGACGAGGGCGATGACGCTCAACAGCAGCACCGTCGCCGGGAGCGCCAGCGAGACGGTGGGGCGCGAGCCGATCGCCAGCAGCCCGGTGACGGTGAGCGAGAGCAGTCCGACGACGAGGGCGAACGTCCGCCACACCAGCGGGTCGGTCTGGAACAGTGCCAGCCGGGGGCTGTAGTTCCCCGCGGCCCACTGGGTGACCAGGAACAGCAGGGAGAAGATCAACGCCGTGACGCTCACCACGCCGAGCGCCACCACGCTCAGCACCTCGACGGTCCGGGCGGACGCCACCTGGGGCCCGCCGTCGATCCGCGGCAGCATCAGGCCCAGGACGAGCCCCACCGCCAGGCCCGTCAGCTGGGCGGCGCCGGAGCGGAGCCGACGGCGGGGGCGGACCACCCTCCCGGCGCTGCGGCGCGAAGCGAATCGTGCGGTCGGCGCACCCACGAACACACTCCAAGCTGTCGGCGTGGCGGCGGCCCCGTCACAGGAAATTCTTCGGTGCGACCGGGGGGCGGGTAGGGCGGGTGCCGGGTAACTGACCGGAAGATTTACTGTGCGTTCCGGAGCCGCCGGTCATGGAACCGCCCGTCCGGCGCGGGCGCTCCGATGACTCCCGGTCAGCGGCCCGCGCCGAGAACGGCGTCCGCGATCAGCCGGGCCACCGCCTCCGGCTGCTCCACCATCACCAGGTGCCCGCTGTCCGGGATCTCCCGCACCGTGACGGAGGCACAGGCCTCCAGGGCGGCGCGTTCGGCATCGGTCAGACCGATCTCGTCCCGGTCGCCGCGCACCACCCAGGCGCGGGACCCGGAGCCGCACAGTCGCGGTACCAGGGAGCCGTGCCGGTCCAGGTAGTCGAAGTACTCGGCCATGGCCCGTCGGCAGAACGGCGCCGAGTTCCGCTTCAGGTCGGCGAGCAGCGCGGGCCGCCGCCGCTCGGGAATGCTGTCCGCCAGCGCCTTCGGCGCCAGCCACAGCATCGCCGGCCACGCCAGCGAACCGAGGCCGGGCACCCGCGCGAGCGTTGTGGAGACCGCCAGCGCCTTGGACTCATCCGGCCGCGAGAAGGTGGGGGAGAGCAGCACCACCGGCCCCGTGAAGTGCCCGCCGCCCACCATCTCCATCGCGATGTTGGCGCCGATGCTGTGGCCGACCACCGCCGTGCAGCCGTGCTCGGCGGCGAAGGCCCCGGTGATGGCCGCGTAGTTCTCCATCGACACGTCCTCGGGCGCGACCGTCCCGGCGTGTCCCGGCACGGTCGCGGCCACCAGCCTGATCGGAGCCGTGGTGAGCGGCGGGGCGGCCATCATGTCCTCGTAGAAGGCCGTGCTGCACAGCCCGCCGGGCAGTAGCAACACCCGGTGCGGGGCGTCGGTCGGTCCGGACTCCCGGACGTCCCAGTGGTGGAACTGCGCGCTACCGCCCACGATTCGGCCTTCCCGTCCTGCCGGTTTTCCTTCCAGGCTCCCGTCCCGCCACCCGCCGGTCGGCGACCTTCGGCCGAACGCGGCATGTCGCCCGGGTGCCGGGTGCCGGGTGCCGGCGTCGCACGGGTCCGGCGAGCGAGCGGGAACCGTCACGGGACCCGGGGCGTCCGGAGACAGAGGTGATCATTTCGGGGGGTGGCATGGAGTCGGTGAACGTCCGGCGCGCGGTCGGCGGTTGTGTGCGGGTGCCGGCGGCCGTGGTCTTCGCCACGGTGGGGCTGCTGGTCGCGCAGAGCCGGGTGCGCGCGACGTGGAACTGGTGCCTCACCCAGGACCACGAGGCCGACGGCGGCGGCTTCCTGGCCCTGGTGTCCGTGTGGGCCGTCATGGTCGTCGTGCTGCTGGTGCTCGGCGCGGTGCTCGCCGAACTGCCGGGGAGCCATTGGTACCTGCTGCCCGCCCTGGCCGTGGCGGCGGCCGTCCTGAGCTGGCTGCACGTGGTCGGGATGGGTGCCCCGACCATGCTGCCGGGGCAGCCCGAGGAGGCGGCCTGCTGGTCCCGGCCGACCTTCCCCTTCCTCGGCTGAGGAAGGGAGAGGGGCCGGGGCCGGCCGCCGGACCGTTTCCCGTCAGCCTCCGAACCGGGCCCTGGCGGCGGGCGTGACCGGGGTGAAGAGGTTGACCAGGTTCCCGTCCGGGTCGCGCAGCAGCAGGGAGCGGTTGCCCCACGGCATGGTGGTCGGCGCGGTGACGAACTCCTCGCCGTGGGCGGCGAGGGCCGTGTGCAGGGCGTCGACGTCCTCGACGAGGAACTCGACGATGGCGCTGCGGTTGGCACCGCCCTCGGCGCAGCCCGGCGCGAACAGCGGGACGGTACGGGTGCTGCCGATGGCCAGGGTGGCGGGCCCGGCGGTGACCTCGGCGAAGTCCTCGGTTCTCCAGGTGGCGGGTGTGCCGGTGACGCGCTCGTAGAAGGCCACGAGGCGGGCGACGTTCTCGGTGATGAGGCGGATCGATACGAGGTTCACGGTCTCTCCCGGTGGGTGATCGGTGGGTCGTCTGGGGACGTGGGCCACGCTAGGACCGATACCGGACAGATTCCGCCCGGTATCCGCGCGACAATGGCCGCATGTCCAAACCGACGTCCCGCGTGCTCGCGCTGCTGGAACTCCTCCAGTCGGGCGGGGTGCGCACCGTCGCCGAGCTCGCGGACCGGCTCGGCGTGGACGAGCGCACGGTCCGCCGGTACGTGGGGCACCTGGTCGAGCTGGACGTCCCCGTGGACTCGGTACGCGGCCGGTACGGCGGATACCGCTTGGCGCCCGGCTACCGGATGCCCCCGCTGATGCTCGGCGACGACGAGGCCCTGGCCGTGGTGCTCGGGCTCGTCGCCGGGCGGCGCAGCGGGCTCGCGACGCCGGCGGGCCCGGCGGCCGAGACCGCACTCGCGAAGATCCGCCGGGTGCTGCCCCGGCGTCTGGCGGGCAGGTTGGACGCCGTCCTCGGATCGACGGCCTTCACCACGCCGCCGGCCGCCGCCGAGGTGGACGGTACGGTCCTGCTGACCCTCGCCGACGCCGTCCGCCACCGCTCGCCGGTCGAGATCGCCCACACCTCCGCCGCCGGCCGGCGCAGTCTGCGCACGGTCCACCCGTACGGGCTGGTCGTCCACTCCGGCACGTGGTACGTCACGGGGCTGGACACCGGGGTCGGCGAGGACCGCACCTTCCGGCTGGACCGCATCACGGAGGCCAGGAGCCGGCCCGGGAGCTTCGAGCCGCCCGGCGGGCCCGACCCGGCGCAGCGGGTGGTGGCCGGGTTCGCCGCGGCGGAGTACCGGCACCGGGTGGTCCTGCGGATCCGGGCGGGCGTCGACCGGATCCGCACCGGCTTCCCCGTCGGCGTCGCGACGGTGGAGGAGATCCCGACCGACACCGCCGCCGAGGCCCCCGCCCCCGCCGAAACCCGCGCCCCCGCCGAGGCCCCCGCCCCCGCTGTCTCCGACGCCGGTGCGGACGGCGCGGAGTCCGGGTGGTCACGGGTGGAACTCCGGGTCGAGCGGCTCGACTGGCTGCCCGCGGTGCTCGCCGCGATCGACCGCCCCTTCGTGATCGAGCAGCCGGACGAACTGCGCGCCCTGGTGCTCGGACTGGCCGACCGCCTGGCGGCGTCGGCGGGCCGACCGAGCAGGCCCGGGAAGCCGGGAAGCGCGGGACGCCGAGAGCCGCGAGACGGTGACGACCACGCCCGCCCTGCGGGTCCGTTCCGGGCCGGCGGAACGAAGTGATCACCCCTGTGACGACGCCCGACGGGCCTCAACTACCCTGACCGGAGCCACCTGGCCGATGTCCGACAACCGGGGCCGGTGACGGCGGGGGCCGGACGGCCGGGGCGGGGACAGGACGGATCGGGGAGCAGGGGAGCAGAGGAGCAGGGGTACGGGGGCGGCGGGGGAACCGCAACCACGGCTGGACACGTCGACATGCAGCAGGGGTTCGCCCCGCCGCGTTCAGGTCGGCCGGCCCGGCGGTGCGGTGCGGGGTTTCCGGCGGTGGGTTTCCGGCGGTGCGTGAACCGGTGACCCGACCGTGGGGTGTGGAGGACGGCCGCGGCGGCGACGTCGCGGCGTAGCGGAGTTGCGGTGCGTACCGGTGCCGCGAAGCAAGGAGCATGATGACCGTGGCGCTCGCCGCCGCCTGGAACCCGCTGGACTGGCCGCTGACGCACGGGCCGATCGCCTACGCCGTGCTGGCGGCCGGCTGGGGTTCGCTGCTGAGTCTCGCCGTGGCCCGCGGGCGGCGGTGGGCGCTGCGCCTGCTGCCCTGCGCGGTGGCCCTGGCCGTGGCCCTCACCCTGCTGGTGGACGTCGCCGTCGACGACTGGTGGCAGCCCTTCCCCGAGGGCCTGCCGCACGAGGTGACGGTGTGGATCGGCACCGCGATCCTCGGGCTGTCGCTCGCCGGGTTCCGGCTGCCCCGGCTGTCCCGGTGGCCCGGTCGGGCGCTCGTCGCGCTCGCCGCCGGGCTGGCGGTACTGATGGCGTCCTCGCAGGTCAACCGGCAGTTCGACCAGTACCCGACCGCACGGGTGCTGCTCGCGCCGTGGATCGGCAACACCGGGACCCTGAGCACCACGCACGCCGACCGTACGCTCGCGGCGCCGCCCGGCGGGACGCTGGCCGAGGTCTGGAACCCGCCCGCCGACCTGCCGGCCAAGGGCACCACGGCCAGCGTGCGGATACCCGGCCCGCGGTCGGACTTCAGGACCCGCGCGGGCTTCGTCTACCTGCCGCCCGCCTACCAGGCCACGCCGCGGCCGCTGCTGCCGGTGCTGGTCCTGCTGCCCGGCCAGCCCGGCGCGCCCGAGGACTGGATCAACTCGGGGGGACTCCAGGACATGATGGACACCTTCGCCGCCGCCCACCGGGGCCTGGCCCCGATCGTGGTCGTCGCCGATCCCACCGGCTCGGCGTGGGAGAACCAGCTCTGCATGGACTCCCGGATGGCCAAGGCGCAGACCTACCTCGCCCACGACGTGCCGGCCTGGGTGCGTTCGACCCTGCAGACCGCGACCGGCCGGCAGTCCTGGGCGGTGGCCGGCCTGTCCTTCGGCGGCACCTGCTCCCTGCAGCTCGCCCTGAACGCACCCGAGGTCTACGGGTCCTTCATCGACATCTCCGGCCAGCAGGAGCCGACCCTGGGCAGTCACGGCAAGAGCGTGAAGGAGGCCTTCGGCGGCGACGAGGAGGCCTTCGCCGCCGTCGACCCGGTGCACCTGATGGCCCGCAAGAAGTTCCCCGACACCGCCGGCGTCTTCGTGGTCGGCTCCAACGACCAGGACTTCCGCCCCCAGCAGGAGAAGGTGTACGCGGCCGCCGTGCAGGCGGACATGGCGGTGCAGTTCCAGCTCAAGCCGGGCTGGCACGACTGGACGGTGTTCCGGGCGGCCATCGGTGACAACCTGGTCTGGCTCTCCCAGCGCACCGGACTGATCGGATGAGCGCCCCGGCCACCACCCCGGCCGACGGCCCCGTCGACATGCGGGCGCCGGACGGCGACACCGTGTCCGGCGACATCGTGTCAGGCGGCACTCCGGCCGCCGCTCCCACCGGCCCTGCCGCGATGCCGGCCGGCCTCACCGCGTTGCCCGTCGATCCCGGCCCCGGCCCGAGCGACGGCCCGACCGCGCCGCCCCCCGAGCCGGTCCGCTCCCGTTGGTCCCGACAGGCCCGCCGGCTGCGCAGGGCGCCCCTGACCCTCAGCCTGCTCGCGGCCCTGTGGACCGTCGGCGCGGCCACCGGCACCCTCCGTCACGGCCCCTCGGGAAGGCTCCTGGACCTGGTCGGGGTCGGCCTGCCCACCCTGGACGCCGGCCGCTGGTGGACCCCCCTCACCTCGCTGCTCTGGTGCTCCGGCCTGAGCTCGTACGTCTTCACCAGCGGGCTGCTCCTGCTGGTCGGGCCGGTCGCCGAACGCAGGCTCGGCCGGCGCCGCAGCGTCCTGATACTGGTCACCGGTCAGGTCGTGGCCACCCTGCTGGGCAGCGCACTGGTACGCCTGGGGATCGCCGCGGGCGAGGGCTGGACCAAGGACATCACCGACCAGATCGCCACCGGCCCGGGCATCGGGCTGTTCGGGCTCGCCGCCGTCCTCGGATACCGCCTGACCGTCCTGTGGCGCCGCCGGATGCACCTGCTGGTGGTGCTCGTCCCGCTGGTCGCGACCCTCTACATCGGCCACCTGCAGAGCCTGCAGCGCTTCACCGCCGCCGTCGTCGGCCTCGCCGTCGGCGCCCTGCTGTACCCCCAGGCGCCCCACCGCGACCCCGGCGCGGAGACCGACGCCGGGCGCCGCCGCTTCCGGCTGCGCCGGCGCGGCCGGTCCTCGCACAACGAGACCCGGACCCTGGTCGCCCTGTGCCTGGTCGCGGCAGCCGTCGGGCCGCTGGTCGCCTCGCTGTACGACGACGCCATCGGCCCGTTCAACAGTCTCTCCGACCTCTACCTATCGCGCTCCTACGCGCCGGACGAGATAGCGGACCTCTGCTCGATCTCCGTCCACGAATGCGCCCGGGCGCACGCCGTCCAGGACTTCTTCGACTCGCCCGGTCGGCTGATGGCCGCCGCCGTCCCCGCGCTGCTGCTGGTGCTCGCGGAGGGACTGCGCCGCGGCCTGCGCCCGGCCTGGCGGATCACCGTCATCACCGAGCTGATCTGGATCTGCCTCCTGGCCCGGCTGCTCGCCGACGACCTCGCCGTGTCGCAGGACCCGGGCGACACCGCGGCCGTCGTGGAGTTCTTCGTCGAGGCCCTGCTGCTGCCCGTGCTGACCACCGCCCTCCTGATCCGCACCAGGCACCGCTTCCAGCTGCGGATGGGCCGCCGGGTGATCCGGCGCCTGGTCGGCGTCGTCGCGACCGCCCTGGTGCTCACCGCCACCGCCTACGTCGGGGTCGGCGGGCTGGTCCGTGAGCAGTTCGACTCGGCCGTCACCGCCGGCCGACTGGTCTCCGGGCTGCCCGCGGCCTACCTGCCGCCGGCCTACGGGGAACTGCTCGCCGACTATCCGATCGCCACCGGCCCGGTGGCCCGGCTGCTGGTCACCTACTGCGGACTGCTGTTCTGGACGGTGTCCCTGTCCGCGCTGCTGGTGGCCCTGCGCCGGCCGGTGGTGCACGTGGACGCCGAGGACGCCGCCCGCGCCCGGGCGCTGCTGACCGCCCACGGCGGCAGCACGCTGTCCTTCATCAGTACCTGGGACGGGAACCACTACTGGTTCGACGAGTCCGGCGAGGCGGCGGTGCCCTACCGGGTGCTGTCCACCGTCGCGCTGACCACCGGTGACCCGTTCGGCGCACCGGAGGCGAGGGTCCGGGCGGTCGCCGGGTTCGCCCGCTACTGCGACGCGCGCGGCTGGACCCCGTGCTTCTACAGCGTCACCCCCGAGATCCGTGACGCCGCCGCCGCACTGGGCTGGCGCTCCCTCCAGGTCGCCGAGGACACCGTGGTGGCGCTGCCGGAGCTGGCCTTCACCGGCAAGAAGTGGCAGGACATCAGGACGTCGCTGAACAAGGCGGGCAAACAGGGCGTCGTGGCCGAGTGGTGGACCTACCGGGACGCCCCCGCCGCGATCAAGGACCAGATCCGGTCCATCTCCGAGGAGTGGGTCTGCGACAAGGGCCTGCCGGAGATGGGCTTCACCCTCGGCGGCCTGGACGAACTGGAGGACCCGGCCGTCCGGGTGCTGATCGCCGTCGACCCGGAACGCCGGGTGCACGGGCTGACCAGCTGGATGCCCGTCTACGAGGACGGTCGACCGGTCGGCTGGACGCTGGACTTCATGCGACGCGGTTCCGACGGTTTCCGGGGCGTCATGGAGTTCCTGATCGCCTCCGCGGCGCTCGGCTTCAAGGAGGAGGGCGCCCGGTTCCTGTCCCTCTCCGGCGCGCCGCTGGCCCGTGCCGACCGGGGCGAGGACCCGACCTCCCTGCAACGGATGCTGGACTGGATGGGCCAGGTGCTGGAGCCGGTCTACGGCTTCCGCTCGCTGCTCGCCTTCAAGGCGAAGTTCCAGCCCGAGTACCGGCCGCTGTACATGGTCTACCCGGACCCGGCGGCGCTGCCCAGCATCACCCGCGCGATCGGCAAGGCCTACCTGCCGCACCTGACCCCGGCCCAGGGCGTGCGCCTGATGCGGAGGCTGTCGTCCTGAGGGCGTTCCCGGACGTCCGCCGCGGCCTCAGCCGGCCGCCCGGTCGTGGGCGGCCGCGGTCTCCCGGACGGCCGCGGCGACCGTGCGGAAGTCCTTCCGCAGGATCGCACCGTGGTTGCTCGCGACCTTCGCGCTCACCTCGATGTGCTCGTTGCGGGCGGTCACCGCGTCGAGGCTGGTGCGGATCCGCTCCTGCTCGTCGCCGCGGCTTCCGAGGGACGCCCCCGAGGCGACCACGTACCGCACGGGGACGGTGATCCCGTCCAGCACGGGGCCCAGTTCGCGCTCGCGGGAGATCCTGCCGAGCTCGATGTTGCTGTCCGCCATCTGGTCGGCGCTCATCCGCGGGGTGAGACCGGTCGGGCGCAGCAGGGGCATGAACCGGCCCCAACTCCGGAACTGCCTGCGGATCCGCTGCTCCATCGCCTCGTCGAGCCAGTCGTACGGGAACGCGCCGTCGACCAGGACGGCGCCCAGCGCGCGGCCGGGGTTGCGGCCGGCCCAGTGCGCCGCGACGAACGCCCCGTACGACCAGCCCACCAGCAGCGCCCGGTCGACGCCCCGGGCGGCGAGGACGGCGTCGACGTCCCGGACGGCGGCCGCGAAGGAGTAGTCCGCCGAGCGACCCGACGTGCGGCCCCGGCCCCGCTCGTCGTAGGTGATGTGCCGCCACCGCGGCCCCAGTTCGGCGATGGTCCGCCGCCAGTACCCCTGGGTGGCGAACTGGCCGTTGAGGTAGAGCACCGGGACACCGGCGCCGCCGCTGTCGGTGACGGCCAGGGCCGTGTCGTCGACCGGTACCGTGCCGGTCCACCGCGAGGTGGCCGGGGGAGTGCTGTGCATCGTCATGTCGTCCTCCTGTTGCGTCGGGCGGGAATCGGGGCGGCTCGCTCAGAGGCTGCGGGCGGTGATGTCGCCGTGGGAGGTGGTGGCGCGGATGTCGAGGCCGGTGCTGCCGTCGTTCCTGAGCGCGTTGCTGATGCGGCCCCGGCCGGTCTCGGCGTCCAGGGCCGCCGAGACGCCCGCGGCGGCGCCGACCGTGATGTCACCGGACCGGGTGCGCAGCACCACCGTGCCGCGCACCGCTTCGGTGATCCTGATGTCACCCCGCGCGGTGGCGATCTCCGCGGGGCCGTCGAGCCGGCCCACCTCGACGTCGCCGTCGACGGCGGTGAGCCGGATGCTCGCGGCCTCGTCGACCGCGATCCGGCGGTACGCACCCTCGAACACGAGGTCGCCGAGCCGGCCGACGACGCGCAGTTCGGATCCGGCGGCCCGGCCCTCGACGTGGGATCCGGCGGGCAGCCGGACGGTGACGTCCACCGCCCCGGAGGGGCCGAAGGGCTGGTTCCCGCTCGCGGTGCCGATCCGCAGGACGCCGTCGGCGAGCGCGACGGTGGTCTGCTCGGCGGCCCGGACGTCGCGGCCCTTGGCGGGGTCGGCGGGCGCGACCTCCACGGTGGTGTCGGCGCGGTCGGTGGCGATCAGCCGGACCCGCCCGGCGGGGATGTCCAGGACGGCGGAGACGGGGGTGGGGGTGTCGAAGGTCCGCATCGTGCTCTCCTTGGGTGCTTGTCGTTTCTGACATCGCAAACGCTACGTTGCATTTGCAAGTCGGGCAACATGCGTTCCGCAAGGAACTGCCACTAATGCAGGTGAGAGCGGTAAATTCGTTGCAACTGACTCCGAATCAATGCAACGGGGATCCCTGCGTGCGTTGCATTGGATTGAGAGTGAATGCTCCGTCGCGGGATGTCAGCTCGCTGTCGGCGACCTGTCGGAAGCTGCGCGGCGGGCGTCCGGTGACGCGCAGGACGGTGTCGGTGGTGCGGTCCTCGGCGCCGTCGGCGATGGCGAGGTCCATGTCGGCCAGCATCCCGGCGAAGTCCACGGGCATCTGCGCGGTCAGACGGTCGCGCATCTCGTCGCGCGTCAGGTGCTGGTGTACGACCGGGCGGCCGGTGGTGTCGGAGACGATGCGGGCGATGTCGTCGTAGCCGAGCGCCTGCGGTCCGGTCAGGATCAGATCGGTGTTGGGCGCCGGGTCGTCGGTGAGGGCGCGGACCGCCACGGCGGCGATGTCCCCGGCGTCGACGAAGCCGACCCGACCGCTGCCGGTCGCGGTCCGGACCACGCCCTCCTCGCGGATGGTGCGGGCGTGCACGTGTGCACCGGTGAAGTTCTGCATGAACCAGGACGGGCGCAGCACGGCCCACTCGTCGAACAGGCCGGGCAGCGCGTCGTGGACCGCCCCGACCGCCGGGCCGCCCCTCGGCACGGCCGAGGAGCTGAGCAGGACGGCGCGGCGCACGCCGGCGTCACGGGCCCGGCGGAGGAAGGGCAGCATGACCGCGGCCGGGTCGGGCTCGCCCGTCGGCGGCACCAGGTAGGCGCGGTCGCACCCGGCGAGGGCGCCGTCGAAGGTGGCGGGGTCGTACCAGTCGAGGCGTACCGGTTCCGTGCCCGGGAGTGCGGTGGCGGTGCGGCCGGCCGCCCTGACGCGGCGTCCGGCCGCGACCAGGAGTGCGGCGGTCCGGCTGCCGGTGGTTCCGGTGGCGCCGACGACCAGGGTGGCGGCGGGGCTGCTCATCGGGTGCTCCCTGCGGTGAAGTCGAGGCCGGGCTGTTGAACGGCGAGCGGGTTCCAGTAGTCGCGGTAGGAGGTGAAGCGTCCGTCCCGGACCGTCACGACGGCGATGTAGGTCATGTCGAAGGGGGAGCCGGTCTCGACCGGCGTGCCGACTCCGCGCATCTCCACCACGATCGTGCCGGGTTCGGTGGTCCGGTGGATCCGCAGGTCGGGGAAGTCGTGGAGGTCGATGTGGTCGGGGTAGTCGCGCATGTAGGCGGCGATGGCCTCCCGGCCGTCGAGTCGCCCGGGCCAGCCGGGTGGCGCGAACGGGAACTCCATGACGCCGTCCTCGGCCCACAGGCCGACCCAGGCGGGGATGTCCTTGTCGAGCAGCAGGCGCAGGCTTCGGCGGTACAGCTCGTCCGGTGGGGTGTCGGGGCATGCGGGCATGGGTGTCTCCGTCCGGTGCGTCCAGTACGATACGGACCAGTGGTCCGCTTCAGTGGGAAGATACGGACCGCTGGTCCGGATTGCAACTGGAGGTAGACATGCCGGAGCGCGCCCCGCGCAAGGACGCGGCCCGCAATCGGGCGGCCGCCCTCGCGGCCGCCGATGCGCTGTTCGCCGGCTCCCGCAGTCCCGGGGAGATCACCATGGCCGACATCGCGGCTGCGGCGGGGGTCGGCAAGGGCACCCTCTTCCGGGCCTTCGGCGACCGCACCGGACTCATCCGCGCCCTCTACGAGGCGCGACTCCAGCCGCTCTCGGACGCCGTCGAGGACGGCCCGCCGCCGCTGGGGCCGGCCACCCCGCCGGTGGAGCGCCTACCGGCCCTGCTCGACGCCCTCCTCTGCTTCAAGCTCGACAACCGCCACCTGGCGATGGCCCTGGAGGGCACGGGGGCCGACAGTCCCTACCGCACCGCGTACTACGAACGCTGGCACGCCCTGCTCGCGGAGCTCTTGCAGGGCGTTCGCGGGATGACCGGCCACGACTTCACCGCCCACGCCCTGCTCGCGGCCACCCGGGCCGACCTGGTCGAACACCTGGCGGGCGCGCAGCACGTCACCCGGGACGAGCTGCGCGCCCGGCTGGCCGACCACACCGCGCGGATCACCGGCACCGTCGCGCCGCGCGAGACCCCCTGAGGTCGGGTCAGGCCAGGGCCGCCGCCACCAGGCGGGCCGTCTCCGCGACCAGCGGTTCGTCCGCCGGTGCGGCGGGGTCGTGCCGGGTGGACAGCACGGCCAGCACGATCGGGCCCCGCCCCGGGGGCCAGGCGATGCCCACGTCGTTGGTGGTGCCGTAGCCGCCGGTGCCGGTCTTGTCCGCGACGGTCCAGCCCTGCGGGAGTCCGGCGCGGAAGCGGTTGCCGCTGGTGGTGTTGCCCAGCAGCCAACCCGTCAGCCGCTCGCGGTCCGGTGCGTCGAGGGCGTCCCCCAGGGTGAGCCGGGCGTAGGTGCGGCCGAGCGCGCGGGGGCTCGACGTGTCGCTCTCGCGTCCCGGCTCCGCGGAGTTCAGTGCCGGCTCCCACCGGTCCAGCCTGGTCACCCGGTCCCCGAGGGACCGGCAGAAGCGGGTGACCGCGTCGGGGCCGCCGAGCTCGCGCAGCAGCAGGTTGGCCGCGGCGTTGTCACTGTGGTCGATGGCGGCCGCGCACAGGCTCGCGACCGTCATGCCACCGGTCAGGTTCTCCGGCAGGCCCGTGATCGGCGCGTAGCCCGACTCCGTGACGTCCCGGTCGGTGTACCTGATGCGGGAGGCGAGGAACTCCCCGTCCCGGTCGAGGTCCCGCAGCACCGCGGCCACGGCGATGGTCTTGAAGGTCGAGCAGAACGGGAACGGTTCGTCCGCGCGGTAGTGGACGGTCCGGCCGGTGACGGTGTCGCAGGCGAAGACCCCCAGGCGTGCGGAGTGCGCCCGCTCCAACGCGCGCAACCGGCCCTCGATGCGTTCCTGGCCCTCGATCGGTTCCTGACCCGCGCCGCCCTGCCGGCCTGCGCCGCCCTCGCCGCCCGGGGCCTGCGCGAAGGCCCTCCCGGCGGGGGTGGCGGCGGTCAGGGCCGTCGCGGCGACTCCGGTGAGAACCCCGCGCCGACTCGGATGCACTGTCATGACCACGTCCCTCTGTTCGTGCGGCCGCCGGGTGCGGCAGCCGTCCCTTTCGGGTCGTTCGGACCCGCTCATCCCTTGTGGGGACGTGGGGGCGGGCGGGGCCGTTCCCGAATCGGTCGGGCGATCGAGGGCGGGCTGACCGGCCGTCAGGTGCCGGTGCGACGGTCGAGGCCGTCGAGCAGGAGCCGCAGGCCGTACTCGAAGCGGTCGTCCGGGGTGCGGGCGGCCCAGTGGCGGATGGCCGTGCCGATGGCCGGGTAGTCGCCGGTGGCGGCGGTGTCCGGGGTCGGGGTGCGGTCGGTGGTGGCGAGCTGGTGCTCCCGGCTCTGTTCCTCGATGACGTGGCCGAGGACGTAGTCCTGGATGGTGAAGAAGGCCAGCGCGGTCTCCGTCTCCGGCACCCCGGCGGCGGCCAGGGCGTGCACGGCGGCCTCGCCGAAGCCGAGGGTGTTGGGCCGGCGGACGTACGTGCCGGACAGCACCCGGGCGCCGTCCCGGCGGGTGAGCAGGGCCCGCCGCAGTCGCCGGGCGAGTTCCGCCGTCCGCTCGCGCGGCGGCAGCGCGGGGTCCACGTCGGCGACGCCGCTCATGATCTCCTCGGCGATCGCCTCCAGCAGCGCCTGCTTGTCGCGGTAGTGCCAGTACAGGGCGCTGGGGCCGACGCCCAGGGACGTGGCGAGGCGGCGCATGGTGAGCCCGTCCAGGCCGTCCTGGTCGAGCAGGCCGAGGGCTCCGGCGAGCACGTCCTCGCGGTGCAGGCGCACGCGGATCTCCTTGCTGGGCGGGCGGGTTGGGCCGCCTTCGAGGCCCTGGTCACCCGCGTTGACACGCCGTTGAGCCTACCCTAACCTGAACACCGTTCTACTAGAACACTGTTCAGGTTTGGAGCCGACATGCCCATGCCCGCCTCCCCGCGCGACCCCTCCGCGGCCTCCCCGCCCGCCGTGCCGTCGCCCCGCATCCAGCCACCCGCCACCCGGCCACCCGTCACCGCGCCGCCCGCGGACCCGCCGCGCCTGCTGCGGCCCGGCCGGCCCGTCGCCGCGGCGGTGGCGATCGCCTGCGCCGCGTCGTTCATGGTCGTCACGGACGGCGCCATCGTGAACGTGGCCCTGCCCGCCATGAGCACCGACCTCGGACTCGGATCCGCCGCCGCCCGCTGGGTGGTGGACGCCTACCTGCTGGTGCTCGGCGGCTTCACGCTGCTCGCGGCCCGCGCCGGCGACCTCTTCGGCCGCCGGGCCACCCTCCGAGCGGGCCTGGTGCTGTTCACCGCCGCCAGTGCCCTCGGCGGCCTGGCCGGCAGCGGCCAGGCCCTGATCGCCGCCCGCGCCGCCCAGGGGCTGGGGGCCTCGGCCCTGGCGACCTCGACCCTCGGCGTCGTCCTCGCCGCCACCGCCGACCGGCCGGAGCTACGTCGGCGCGCCATGTCGGCCTGGGCCGCGTCGAGTTCGTCGGCCGCCGCACTCGGCGTGCTGCTCGGCGGTGTCCTCACCCAGCACGCCGGCTGGCGTTGGGTGATGTACGTCAACGTGCCCGCCGGCATCGCGCTGCTGGTCGCCGTCCACCTGTGCCTCCAGCCCGCCGGCGCCCGCGGCGCCGTCGGCCGCCTCGACCTGCCCGGGGCCCTCGTCTCCACCACCGGCGTCGGCCTGCTGCTCTTCGGCGTCACCCGTGGCGGCGAGCACGGCTGGATGTCCCCCTCCACCCTCACCGCCCTCCTCGCGGCGGCCCTGCTGCTCGGCGCGTTCGTCCGCATCGAGGCCCGCAGCGCCCACCCGCTGGTCCGCCTGCCGGTCTTCCGGCTGCCCGGCGTGCCGGCCGGGAACCTCGTCGTGCTGCTGCTCGGCAGCAGCCTGACGGCGTCGCTCTTCCTCGTCTCCCAACTGACGCAGCAGGTCCTCGGCTACTCCGCCCAGCAGGCCGGCCTGGCGATGCTGCCGATGGGCGCCTGCCTGGCCACCGCCGCGCTGCTCTCCCGCCGCCTGCTGGACGCCGGCGCGCGCCGACTGCCGCTGTACGGAGGCACCGTGGCGGCGGCCGGGCTGCTGTGGCTCGCCGTGCTCCCGGGCGACGCCCGCTACGCCGTCGACCTGCTCGGCCCGCTGCTGCTGACCGGGTCCGGCCTCGGCCTGATGCTGGTGTCCGCCACCACCGCGGCCACCGCCGCCGTGCCGCCCGCCGAGGCCGGTCTCGCCTCGGGACTGCTCAACACCTCCCGCCAACTGGGCGGCGCCCTCGGCCTCGCCCTGCTCGGCGCCATCGCCCAGTCCGTCACCGGAACGGCCGCCGGCACCGACTCCGGTACGGCCGCCAGGGCCGCCGCCGACCTCCTGCACGGCACCCACGCGGCGCTGCTCGCCGCCGCGGCGCTCAGCCTGCTGGGCGCGCTCACCTCCCTGCTGCTGCCCGGCACCAGGACCCGAACCCGCAGGTGAGCCCACCGACCCCCACCGACCCCCACCACCCCCTGAACCCGCCTCAACGCCCGCCCGGAGAACAGCCCATGAACACCGGTACGCACTACCCGGTCCTCGTCGTCGGCGGCGGCATCGTCGGCCTGACCGCCTCCCTCGCGCTCTCCCACCACGGGGTGCCCTCGCTCCTGGTCGAGGCCCACCCCGGCACCCACGACCACCCGCGCGCCCGCAGCCTCAACGCCCGCGCGATGGAGATCTACCGCGAACTCGGTGTCGCGGACGCCGTCCGCGCGGCCGGCGCCCCGCTGGCCCGCGCCGAGGGGCTCCACCGCGGCCCCGACCTCGCCACCGCCCTCGCCGCCGTCCCGCGGCGGCCGGACTCCGACGACCGGCCCGGGAACGGCATCTTCGCCCCCGCCGCGATGGCTCGCTGGAGCCCCACCACCGGCCGCCGCGCCACCCTCGACGCCGTCGAGCCCGTCCTGCTGGCGGCGGCCCGCCGCCGACCGGCCGAGATCCGCTTCGGCACCCGGCGCACCGGCCTCCGGCACGGCGCCGACCACCTCGCCGTCGACCTGACGGACACGGCCACCGGCGCCACCCGGACCGTCACCGCCGACTACCTGATCGCCGCGGACGGCGCGGGCGGCGCGCTGCGCCACGAGCTGGACATCCCCTCGACGTACGGCACCAGCCACGGGCACCAGCTCAACATCCTCTTCCGTGCGGACCTCGAACAGCTCGTCCGGGGAAGGGAGTTCAGTGTTGTCCTGATCTCGCTTCCCGGGGTCCGGGGGATGCTCACCGCCATCGACGCCCGCACCCGCTGGGCCTTCCACCTGCGCTACGACCCGGCCGTGGAGAGCCCCGCCGACTACCCGCCCGCGCGGTGCGGGCAGATCCTGCGGGACGTCCTGGGGGTGCCCGGCGCCGAGCCCGAGGTGGTCAGCGTGCTGCCCTGGGAGGCCCGCGAACGCACGCTCGACCGCCTGCGCGCGGGCCGGGTGTTCTTCGCCGGGGACGCGGCCCACCAGATGCCCCCGGCCGGTGCCCGCGGCGCCAGCACCGGCATCGCCGACGTCCACAACCTCGTCTGGAAGCTCGCCGCCGTCCTCGACGGCCGGGCGGACGAGAGCCTGCTGGACACCTACCAGGACGAGCGCCACCCCGCCGCCGTCCACGCCGTCGCCGCCTCCGGCGCCAACGCCCGGGCCATGACCCCGGGCAGCCCCTCGGCCGACCCCGACTGGACCGCCCCCGCCGACCACGGTCTCGGCGACCGCTACCGCTCGGCCGCCGTCCTCGCCGGCGACGGGGACCGCGCGGCCCCGGCCGCCGCCGAGCTCGACGGCAGTCCCGGCACCCGCCTGCCGCACGCCTGGACCGACGCCCGCCGGACGCGCTCCACCCTCGACCTGCCCGCCGGCGACTGGATCCTCCTCGGTCCGCCCGACTGGCGCCGCGCCGCCGACACCGCCGGCCTGCGCCACGCCGACCCCGGACCCGAGTTCGCCGCGCTCGCCGGGACCGCCACCGGTGGCGCCGTCCTGGTCCGCCCCGACGGTCACATCGCCTGGCGTTCGGCCGCCCCGACCACCACCGACCCCGCCGCCACCGAGCCCGCGGGTCCGTCCGTGGCCCTCGGCGCGGCTTTGAGCCGGCTGCCGTTGCGTCCCTGTCCGCCGGCGGGCCGCCGCTGACCGGACCCGCCGTCGACTCGGGCCGGTGCTGGCCGACTTCGGGCCGAAATCCGCGAACCGGGCGCGCACGACCCGGGGCGAACCGTAGCCTGATGGACATACAGGACCCGGGAGTTGATGTGGACCCCATCTCCGCTGCACTGCTGATCGGCCTGGCGACGGGCGTCGGGGGCGAAGCCGGGAGGGACGCGCTGGCACTCCTGGGCGCCCTGGTGAGGCGGCCGTTCCGCCGCTCGGAGGACCCGCGGGCGGCGGCCGTCGGTTCGGGTGAGGCCGAGGTCGCGGCGCTGGAGGCCGCGCCGGACGGCGCCGCCGCCCGGTCCGCCGCGCAGTCCCTGCGGACGGCGCTCGCCGAGCGGGCGGCGGTGGACCCGGACTTCCGCACCGCACTCCAGGAGTGGCACCGGCATGCGGAGGCCGTCCAGGCCGGTGGTGGCGGCGTGCACAACGCCATCAGCGGCGGCACCTTCCAGGCGCCCGTCGTCCAGGGGCGGAACATCTCCGGATTCACCTTCGGCCTGCCGCCGGCCGCGCCCGAGACCGACCAGCCGGGCTGAGGGGTCCGTCCGGACCAGCCGGTGGACGGCCTCAACCGGTCTTCGACGAACGGCGACTGAGGATCGCGGCCCGCCGTTCGTCGAACCGGCGGGCCTGCCCGTCGAGGCCGTCGAGGAACAGCCCCAGCTCCTGCTGCGCCCGGAGCCCCTCGGGGCCGAGGCCACCGATCTCCAGGATCCCGAGGTGGCGCAGGACGGGCTGGAGCACGTCGTCGTGGTGGACGCGCAGGTTGTAGACGCCACCGAGGGCGATCCGGGCGGCGGCGCGCTCGAAGCCGGGCATGCCGTGGCCGGGCATCCGGAAGCCGGTCACCACCTCCTTGACGGCCGACAGGGCCTGGTCGGGCGCGAGTTCGAGCGCGGCGGCGAGCAGGTTGCGGTAGAAGAGCATGTGCAGGTTCTCGTCGTTGGCGACCTGCGCCAGCATCCGGTCGCAGACCGGATCGCCGGACTCGTGGCCGGTGTTGCGGTGGGAGACCCGGGTGGCCAGCTCCTGGAAGGCGACGTAGGCCACCGTGTGCAGCGGCGAGTGCCGGTTGTCGGAGACGAAGCCGGTCCGTGCGTGGGCCATCCGGGCCCGTTCCAGGGCGACCGGGTCCACGGCGCGCGAGGCGAGCAGGTAGTCGCGCAGCACGGTGGAGTGCCGGGCCTCCTCCGCCGTCCACTGGTGCACCCAGGTGCCCCAGGCGCCGTCACGTCCGAAGAGGGTGGCGATCTCGTGGTGGTAGCTCGGCAGGTTGTCCTCGGTCAACAGGTTCACCACCAGCGAGACCCGGCCCACCTCGGTCAGTGGCGACTGCTCCGGTGACCACGGCTCACCGCCCAGCGGGCCGTCGAAGTCCCGGCCCCGGCTCCACGGCACGTACTCGTGCGGCATCCACTCCCGGAAGACCCGCAGATGGCGGTCGAGTTCCCGTTCGACCACCTCCTCCAGGGCCTGGAGCAGTCGGACGTCGCTCAACCGGGGGCGGGAGGGGATGTTGTGCACGGTGGTCAACTCTCGGGACGGACGAACCTACGGTTCCGTAGGCAGCCCCACCGTAGGAAGCTCCCGCGGCGGGTGTCTGGGGCCGTTCGGCCCTGTCGGCGGTGACCGTCGGCCCTGTCCGCCGCCCGCCCGTAGGGGTGCGCGGCGGGATCCGTCAAGGGCCGTTCGGCCCTCGTCCGGTAGGCCGAACAGGCCCTGGATTCACGCGGGATGACGCATCGTTAGGCTACGGACCATGGAGATCACCAGGACCAGTGACTACGACCGGCTGCTCGCTCGGCACCACGCGATGCGCCTGCGCCGGCAGATCCTCGCGCCCTCGACGGCCCCCGGACCGGCCGGGCCGGGGGCCGTCGGCGACGGCGGCGGCGGAGGCGGAGGCGGCGGAGGCTACGAGGGCGGTTGCGACGGTGGCCGGGACCAGCGGACCATCCTGCGGCACCTGGATCTGGTGACCCCGTTCGACGGCCTCATCGCGCAGCTCTACGACGCGATGTTCCGGCGCCGGCCCTACATGCGGCGGCTGTTCCCCGCGTCGATGGCGTTCCAGCAGGAACACCTCGCAAGGATGTTCACCTACCTGATCGAGAACCTGCACCGCCCCGACCACCTGACCGCCGTGCTGGAACAGCTCGGCCGCGACCACCGCAAGCTCGGCGTGTGGCCGGCGCACTACGGGGCGTTCGAGGAGGCGTTGCGCGAGGCCCTGCGCGGGCGCGCCGGACACGGGTGGACCGCGCAGGCGGAGCAGGCGTGGCTGCGGATGCTGCGCTTCGCCGTGCGGGCGATGGTCGGCGGGGCCGAGTCCGCGATGACCGAACCTCCGTACTGGCACGGCCTGGTGGTCGCGCACGAGCGGCGCGCGTCGGACCTCGCGGTGCTGTACGTCCGGACCGGCGAGGAGTACCCGTACCGGGCCGGCCAGTACGCGAGTCTGGAATCGCCGCTGCTGCCGCACACCTGGCGGCAGTACTCGGTGGCGTGCGCCCCGCGGGCGGACCACGTGCTGGAGTTCCACGTCCGCCGGTCCGGTCCCGGTGGGGTGAGCGAGGCGTTGGTGGACGGCACCGGGGTCGGTGACTCGCTGCGGCTCGGCCCCCCGCGCGGGACGCTGACGCCGGACGGCGACCCGCGCGACCTGCTGCTGGTCGCGCAGGACACCGGTGCGGCCCCGATGAAGGCGATCCTGGAGGACCTGTCGGGCGGTCGCCGGGCACGCGGGCAGCGGGTGCGGCTGTACGTCGGGGCGGGCAGCCGGGCCGACCTGTACGAGTGGGACACGCTGGCCGCCCTGGGCGCCGCCAGGCCGTGGCTCGACCTGGCCCCCGTGCTGCCCGTGGCCCCGGCCGCGACGGCGGACCTGGCCGGTGCGCTGGAGGGCCGGGACTGGTCCGAGCACTCCGCCTTCGTCAGCGGGCCGCCCGCGGTGCTCGACGCGGTACGGGCCCGGCTGCTGGCCTCCGGGATGCCCGCCGAGCGGATCCGTCAGGACCCGGCCGCCGGGCACGGCCGCGGGTGAGGCCGCTCCGCGGCGCCGCACCCGCCCACCGCACCGCGCGGCGGGGTGGGCCGTTCGGCCCTGTCGCCGGCCCCGCACGCGTCAGCAGAGTGGCACCCATGACCGCCATGGAGTGCGACGAGGTGATGCTGACCGTCCGGATCACCACGGCCGAGCTGACGCTGCTGCGTCGGCTCGCCCTCGGCCATCGCAGCGACGTGTCCGAGGTGGTCACCGACGCGTTGCTGGACATCCTGCCGACCGTCCTCGACCCGGTCGGCGCGCACCGGCTGGTGGCCCGGTCCGCGCGGCCCGCGCCGTGCGCGCTGACGGTCTGGCTGCCGGCCGCGCCCGCCGACCTGCTGCTGCCCGCGGGGGTGAGGATCGCCCAGCTCACCGGGGTCCGGCCGGCCTCGTCCTGTGCGGTGCTCGGTGCGGCGCTCCGGCTCTGGCTCGCGCAGGACCCGCGGCGGCTGGCGGCCGGCCTCGGCGTCATGCACGAGGTCCGGCCGGTCGCCCTGGCCGCCGGCTGAGCGAACCGGGCGCCCGAGTCCGTTCAGGCGCAGTGGTCTTGCACGGTCCGCCGCTTCGTCGAGGACGCGTCCGCACGACCCCCGCGGGCACCAGGGACGGCTCGGGCCGGTCGGCGGGGGCCACCGGGACCAACGGCCCTAGGTCGGCCCGCCCGCCGCTGCTGATCATGGAACGCCGCCTGGGGACGGCGGTGCGTCGGTGTCCGTCCGCCGCAACCCCCGTGCGGCCGTGCCGAGTTCAGTCGACGAGAAGGAGGGCGGCCAGTGGCTGCCAGCGAGACGCAGGTGGAGACGGCCGGGGCCGGGGGGCCCGGAGGGCGGACCGGGCCGCCGAGGGCCGGTTCGTCCCTGGTGAGGCTGCTGACCACGACCGACCACAAGACGATCGGCACGATGTACCTGGTGTCGGCGTTCGGGTTCTTCCTGATCGGTGGTCTGCTGGCGCTGGTGATGCGGGCCGAGCTGGCCCGTCCCGGGACGCAGATCCTGTCGAACGAGCAGTTCAACCAGGCGTTCACGATGCACGGCTCGATCATGCTGCTGCTGTTCGCCATGCCGCTGTTCGTCGGCTTCGCGAACTGGATCATGCCGCTCCAGATCGGCGCGCCCGACGTGGCCTTCCCCCGGCTGAACATGCTGGCCTACTGGCTGTTCATGTTCGGCTCGCTGATCGCGGCGGGCGGCTTCCTCACCCCCGGCGGTGCCGCCGACTTCGGCTGGTTCCTGTACGCGCCGCTGTCCGACGGGGTCCACTCACCCGGCGTCGGCGCCGACATGTGGATCATGGGTGTGGCGCTGTCCGGGTTCGGCAGCATCCTCGGTGCGGTCAACTTCATCACGACCATCATCTGCATGCGTGCGCCCGGCCTGACGATGTTCCGGATGTCGATCTTCGCCTGGAACGTCCTGCTGACCTCGGTGCTGGTGCTGCTGGTCTTCCCGGTCCTCGCCGCCGCGCTCTTCGCGCTGGAGGCGGACCGCAAGTTCGGAGCACACGTCTTCGATCCGGCCAACGGCGGTGCGATGCTCTGGCAGCACCTGTTCTGGTTCTTCGGCCACCCCGAGGTCTACATCCTGGCCCTGCCGTTCTTCGGCATCGTCTCGGAGATCATCCCGGTCTTCAGCCGCAAGCCGATGTTCGGCTACTCCGGCCTGATCGCGGCCACCATCGCGATCGCCGGCCTGTCCGTGACGGTGTGGGCCCACCACATGTACGTCACCGGCCAGGTGCTGCTGCCGTTCTTCTCCTTCATGACCTTCCTGATCGCCGTCCCGACCGGTGTGAAGTTCTTCAACTGGGTCGGCACCATGTGGAAGGGCTCGCTGAGCTTCGAGACCCCGATGCTCTGGACGGTCGGCTTCCTGGTCACCTTCCTCTTCGGCGGCCTGACGGGCGTCCTGCTGGCGGCCCCGCCGCTCGACTTCCACGTCTCCGACTCGTACTTCGTCGTCGCCCACTTCCACTACACGCTGTTCGGCACGGTGGTGTACGCGATGTTCGCCGGCTTCCACTTCTGGTGGCCCAAGATGACGGGCAGGATGCTGGACGAGCGCCTCGGCAAGATCTGCTTCTGGACGCTCACCCTGGGCTTCCACACCACCTTCCTGGTGCAGCACTGGCTCGGCGCCGAGGGCATGCCCCGCCGGTACGCCGACTACCTGGCCTCGGACGGCTTCACCACGCTGAACACCGTCTCGACCATCGGCTCGTTCCTGCTCGGCCTGTCGATCCTGCCGTTCCTCTACAACGTCTGGAAGACCGCCAGGTACGGCGAGAAGGTCGACGTCGACGACCCGTGGGGCTGGGGCCGCTCGTTGGAGTGGGCGACCTCCTGCCCGCCGCCGCGGCACAACTTCCGTACGCTGCCCCGGATCCGCTCCGAGTCGCCGGCCTTCGACCTGCACCACCCCGAGATCGCCGCCCGCGACCACCTGGAGCACCACGGCGAGCCGGCCAAGCACCTCGCCGGGGTGGTCCCGGCGCAGTACGACACCCCGCGGCGCGGGAAGGTCCGGACGGACGCCGGCGGCAGCTGACGGCACGGTCCCCGCGTGCCGTCCCCGCCCCGGCCGGCACGCCGGGACCCCCGAGACCCCGCCGACGTCCTTCCAAGGAGGCGAACAGCCATGGCCCACCCCGTTCTCGCGCTCGGCGCCGCCGCGCTCACCGCGGCCGGCAGCACCTGGTACCTCCCGGCCCTCGCGGACCTGCGGGCGGGCGACGACCGTCCCCGTCCCACCCGCCTGGCCGCCGTCGCCTGCCTCACCTGGTGGCTCGGTACGGCCGCCGCCGCCGTGCTCCTGCTGACCCCCGCGGTCTGGCAACTGCCCGCCGCCGTCGTACTCGGCGGCGCGGTCGCCGGCGGCCTGCTGCGGTGGACGGCCGCGGCAGGTCGCAGCGCCGAGCGGCGCGCGGACGCCCGGCGCTGGGCGGCGCTCCCGCCCGGCCCCGCGCCGCTCACCATCCGCCGACGGGCCCGACCCGTGCTCCTGGCCTGGCTGGTCGCGACACCCGCGGTGGCCTCGGCCGTGACCGCCGCGCTCCTGCTGTCGGGCCGCGGCAGTCTCTCCTGACCGGCCACGGCCCCGCGCGGGCCGCCCGCCCCGCCGCCGTCGCCGGAGTCCCGGTCAGCCCTTCCAGGTCCAGTCGGTGACCTCGGGCAGGTCGGTGCCGTGGCTGCGGATCCAGGCCTCGTGGCGGGTACGCCGGTCGGCCATCTCCTGGCGGACGGCCGCGGCCCGGACGGCGAGGCCCGGCACGCGGTCGATGACGTCCATCACCAGGCGGAAGCGGTCGAGGTCGTTGCGGACCACCATGTCGAAGGGCGTGGTGGTGCTGCCGGACTCCTTGTAGCCGCGGACGTGCAGGTACGGGTGGACCGCGCGCCGGTAGGCGAGGCGGTGGATCAGCCAGGGGTAGCCGTGGTAGGCGAAGATCACCGGCCGGTCGCGGGTGAACAGCGCGTCGAACTCGGCGTCCGGCATGCCGTGCGGGTGCTCCCCGGCGGACATCAACCGGGCCAGGTCCACCACGTTGACCACCCGCACGGCGAGGTCCGGCAGGTGGTGGCGCAGCAGCCCGGCCGCGGCGACGACCTCCTGGGTGGGGACGTCGCCCACGCAGGCGAGCACCACGTCCGGCTCGACGGCGGCGTCCCCGCTACCGGCCCACGGCCAGATTCCGGCGCCGCGGGCGCAGTGCACCCTGGCCTCGTCGAGGGTGAGCCAGTCGAAGCAGGGCTGCTTGCCGGCGACGACCACGTTGACGTAGTCCCGGCTGCGCAGGACGTGGTCGGCGACGGCGAGCAGGGTGTTGGCGTCCGGCGGGAGGTACACCCGCACGGCTTCGGGGCTCTTGTTGAGGACGTGGTCGACGAAGCCGGGGTCCTGGTGGGAGAAGCCGTTGTGGTCCTGGCGCCAGACGTGCGAGGTGAGCAGGTAGTTGAGGGAGGCGATCGGCGCGCGCCAGGGGATCCGCCGGGTGGTGCGCAGCCACTTGATGTGCTGGTTGACCATGGAGTCGACGATGTGGGCGAACGCCTCGTAGCAGGAGAACAGGCCGTGGCGGCCGGTCAGCAGGTAGCCCTCCAGCCAGCCCTGGCAGGTGTGTTCGGAGAGGATCTCCATCACCCGGCCGTCCCGGGCGAGGTGTTCGTCGGTGGGGAGGGTCTCGGCCTGCCAGGCCTTTCCGGTGACGGCGTACACGGCGTCGAGGCGGTTGGAGGCGGTCTCGTCGGGGCCGACCAGGCGGAAGTCGCGGCGGTCGGCGGTGGCGGCCATCACTTCTTCGAGCAGGCCGCCGAGCACCCGGGTGGGCTCGTGCGTGGTGGTGCCGGGCCGGTCGACCGGGACGGCGTGCCGTTCCAGCGGCGGCAGCGGCAGCTCGCGCAGCAGCCGGCCGCCGTTGGCGTGCGGGTTGGCGCCGAGCCGGCGGGCGCCCTCCGGGACGCAGGCCAGGACCTCCGCGGTGGGCCGGCCCCGGTCGTCGAAGAGCTCCTCGGGACGGTAGGAGCGCAGCCACGCGTCGAGCCGGGCGAGGTGGTCGGGGTTGTCGCGGACCTGGTCGAGCGGCACCTGGTGGGCGCGCCAGGTGCCCTCAACCGGTAGACCGTCGACCTCGGCGGGGCCGGTCCAGCCCTTCGGGGTGCGCAGGGCGATCATCGGCCAGGACGGGCGCTCGGTGCTGCCGCCGGTGCGGGCCGCGTCCTGGATCTCCCGGATCCGGTCGAGCGCGGTGTCCACGGCCCCGGCCATCTCCCGGTGGACCGTCGCGGGGTCGTCACCGCTGACGTGCAGCGGGAGGTGGCCGTAGCCGCGCAGCAGGGCGTCGAGCTCCGGCTCGGGCAGCCGGGCCAGCACCGCCGGGTTGGCGATCTTGTAGCCGTTGAGGTGCAGGACCGGCAGCACCGCACCGTCGTGGACGGGGTCGAGGAACTTGTTGCCGTGCCAGGAGGCGGCCAGCGGCCCGGTCTCGGCCTCGCCGTCGCCGATCACGCAGGCGACCAGCAGGCCGGGGTTGTCGAGCGCCGCGCCGTAGGCGTGCGAGAGGGAGTACCCGAGCTCGCCGCCCTCGTGGATGGAGCCGGGCGTCTCGGGCGCGACGTGGCTGGGTACCCCGCCGGGGAAGGAGAACTGCCGGAACAGCCGGGCCATGCCCTCGGCGTCGCGGGTGACGTCCGGGTACGTCTCGGTGTAGCTGCCGTCCAGCCAGGAGCCCGCGAGGACGGCGGGCCCGCCGTGGCCCGGGCCCCAGACGCAGATCGCGTCCAGACCGCGGGCCCTGACCACCCGGTTGAGGTGGGTGTGCACCAGGTTGAGGCCGGGGGAGGTGCCCCAGTGGCCGAGCAGGCGGGGCTTGATGTGCTCGGGGCGCAGCGGCTCGCGCAGCAGCGGGTTGGCGAGCAGGTAGATCTGGCCGGCCGCCAGGTAGTTGGCGGCGCGCCAGTGGGCGTCGAGGGCCCGCAGTTCGTGGTCGGGCAGCGGCGTGGCTCGGTCCATCGGGAGGTGTCTCCTCGAACTCGGCGGTGGCGGTGGCAAGGCCGTGGCTTCGGCGGGGCGGGACGGCACGGTGCGGGACGGCGGTCGTCACCGTCCCGTCCCGTGGTACACGGTCCCCGCCGGCGAACCGCGGTGACAGGGCCGGTCGGGGTCGTCCCGGGCCCTGGCGGTGGGCCCACCGGGCCATGCCGGCCCGGACGGTCGCCGGGCCGCCGGCCGTTCGGGCCCGCACGGCGGTCTGCGACAATCGGGGGTCGGCGAGGTGGAGGAGTGGCGCGTGGGCGGCGGCGAGATGCGGTCCCGGATTCCGCAGTTGCGGTTGGACGAACTGCTGGAGGAACTGCAGGCCCGGATCGACACGGCCCGCGGCACCCGGGACCGGGTGCACAGCCTGCTGGAGGCCGTCCTGTCGGTCGGGCGCGAGCTCGACCTGACCCAGGTGCTGCGGCGGATCGTCGAGGCCGCCGCCGTGCTGGTGGACGCCCGCTACGCCGCGCTGGGCGTCATCGGCCCGGACGGGCGGACCCTGGCGCAGTTCCTCACCGTCGGCCTGACGGAGGAGGAGATCGCCCCGATCGGCCCGTACCCGACCGGCCGCGGCATCCTGGGCGAACTGATCCGCCACCCCGAGCCGCTGCGCCTCGCGGACCTCTCCACCCACCCGGCCTCGTACGGGTGCCCGGCGCACCACCCGGTGATGCGGACGTTCCTCGGTGTGCCGGTCCGCGTGCGCGACGAGGTGTTCGGCAACCTCTACCTCACGGACAAGCGGGACGGCGAGGAGTTCGACGCCGACGACGAGTCCGTGATCGCCACGCTGGCGGTGGCCGCCGGGGTGGCGATCGACAACGCCCGCCTGTACGAGGAGGCGCAGCGCCAGCAGCGCTGGTTGAGCGCCAGCGCGGAGATCACCCGCAGCCTGCTGTCCGGCAGCGCCCGCTCCGACGTGGTCGAGCTGATCGCCCGGCGGGCCGCCGAGATCACCGGGGCCGAACTGGCGGACGTGTCCGTACCGGTGACGGGGACGGACACCCTGCGGGTCGAACTGGCGCTGGGCGGTGACGCCGGGCGTCTGGGCCTGGTCGTCCCGGTGGAGGGCTCGCTGTCGGGCGAGGCCTGCGCCGTCGGCTCCCCGGTGACCACGGCGGACCTCGCGGGCGACCCGCGGCTGTCCGCCGGACCGCGCCGCTTCCAGGGCCTGGGGCCGGCGGTGGCGGTGCCGCTCGGCCGGGCGTCCGGTCCGATCGGGGGCGTGCTGCTGCTGGCCCGGCGGGCCGGCGAACCCGAGTTCACCGACCGGGAGATCGCGCCGCTGCTCGGCTTCGCCGACCAGGCCGCCCTGGCCCTGGAACTGGCGGAGCGTCGCCGGGACGCCGAGCAGCTGGCCATGCTGGAGGACCGCGACCGGATCGCCCGCGACCTGCACGACCTGGCCATCCAGCGGCTGTTCGCCACCGGGATGACGCTGCAGAGCGCGGCCCGGTTCATCGACCACCCCGGCGCCTCCGACCGGGTGCTGCGCGCGGTGGGTGACCTGGACGAGACCATCAAGATCATCCGGTCCACCATCTTCGGGCTGCGCGCCCGGGACGAGGCGACCGACCAGGGACTGCGGGCCCGGGTCGTACGGACCGCCGAGGCGGCCCAGGCGGTGCTGGGCTTCGCACCCCGGCTGAGCATGGAGGGCCTGCTGGACACCGACGTGCCGCCGGAGGTCGCGGAGCACGTCCTGGCGGTGCTGGGCGAGGCGCTGAGCAACGCGGCCCGGCACGCGAAGGCCGGCCGGGTCGAGGTGGTGCTGCAGGCGACCGGACGGGACGTCGTCCTCACGGTGCAGGACGACGGCGTGGGCCTGCCCGAGGACGGACGCCGCAGCGGGCTGCGCAACCTCGCCGAACGGGCCGAGGGGCTCGGCGGCGCGTTCGAACTCGCCAGCCCGCGGGAGGGCGGCACCAAACTGGTGTGGTCCGCGCCGCTGGGAGCCTGAGCCGCCGGCGCCGGGCCGTCCCGCCGGCCAGCAGGTCCCGGCCGGTCAGCAGGTCCCGGCCGGTGGGCCGGCCAGGGCGCGGCCGGTCACCAGCTCCGGGAGGATCCGGACGGACACCTGCCCGGCGGGCGTCGCCGGCGCGGACGGCGCGGGGGCCGCGGGGCCCAGCGGGCAGGTGGGATCCGGGGTGACGTCGGCCCGGCCGAGGACGGTGACGCTCCAGCCGCTGCCGTCCGTCTCGCTGAGCTCACCCGCCTCGAAGGCGACCAGCGCACCGGCCACCGCGCGGACGAGCTCCGACGCGCCGTCCGCCCGCAGCAGCACGCTGCCGTCCCCGCCGAGGCGGTAGCGGACGGGCAGCACGGCGGGCAGGGCGCCGACGGTGTAGACGACGCGGCCGACGGCCGTGCGGCCCAGGAGTTCGAGGCACTGCCGCTCGTCGAGCGGCGTCTGGTCGGGTGTCATGGTGTCCATGCTCGCCGCGGGCCGCCCGGTGCGGGAGAGGCCGATGGTCCCCGGTCCCCGGCGGCCGGCCCCGGATCAGGAGGTGTGACGGCCCGTGGCGCGGTCGTGGCCGGCGAGCGCCTGGGTGGCGAGCACGGCGGCCTGCACCCGGCGTTCGACACCGAGCTTGGCCAGCAGCCGGGAGATGTGGTTCTTGACGGTCTTCTCGGCCAGGTAGAGCCGCTGGCTGATCTGCCGGTTGGTCAACCCCTCGCCGACCAGCACGAGGATCTCCCGCTCGCGGTCGGTCAGCTGGGGGAAGTCGGGGGTCTGCGGCGCGCTGTCCCCGCGCAGACGGGCCATCAGACGGGTCGTCGCGCCGGGATCCAGCATCGACTGGCCGCCGGCGACCGTCCGCACCGCCGAGACCAGGTCGGTGCCGCTGATCTGCTTCAGCACGTAGCCGGCGGCCCCCGCCATGATGGAGTCGAGCAGGGCCTCCTCGTCGTCGAACGAGGTGAGGATCAGACAGGCCAGCTCCGGCATCCGCGAACGCAGGTCCCGGCAGACCGTCACACCGTCCCCGTCCGGCAGCCTCAGGTCCAGGATCGCCACGTCCGGACGCAGCGCCGGGACCCGGGCCAGCGCCTGTTCGACGGTGCCCGCCTCCCCGACCACCGTCAGGTCGGGCTCGGCGTCCAGCAGGTCGTGCACCCCCCGGCGGACCACCTCGTGATCGTCCAGCAGGAACACCCTCACAGGGCGCACGGCCCCGTCCGCTGCGCTGTCCGCCATCACCGCTCCGTACTCGGGACCTGCCGGCCGCGCCGGCAGGTCGCAGGAAACCTCCGGGCAGTCTGCCCGGCCGGCCGCGGACGGCGACAGGGCCGTCCGGCCCTATTCGCGTCGGCGGGGGCACGGCGGCTGGGCGGCGGCCGGGCGCTGAGGCTGGGCGCGGCTGCGGGAGTGCGGGGTCGGGGTGAGCGCGGGGTCGGGGGAGTGCGGCGGTACGGGGGTGCGTCAGTCGTGCGGGACCACCACCACCGGGGCCGGCGCGTGCTGGATCACCGCGTGGGCGACCGGCCCGAGGTGCAGACCGAACGGGTGCCGGCGGTGCCGGCGGCCGACCACCACGAGCACCGCGTCACCGGAGGCGTCCACCAGCGCGCCGGCCCCGCCGCCCATCCGGCTGTCCTCCACCACCTCGACCTCGGGGTACTTCTCCCGCCATCCGGCCAGCGCGTCTCCGAGCAACTCGGCCTCGATCGCCCGGAACTGGTCGACCTCCAGCTGGGGCGCCACCCATCCCGCGTATCCCCAGACCGGGGGCGGGGTCCAGCCGTGTACGGCCCGCAGCACGGCGCCCCGGGAGGCGGCCTGCCGGAAGGCGAAGTCGACGACCTCGTCCGCCGGGACCCGCGGGTCGACGCCGACCACCACCTCGGGGGCGCCGGATCCGGCGGCCGCCGCCGGCCGGGCCGCGCGGACCAGGGCCACCGGCACGTCGCACCGGGCCGCGACCGCGAGGCCGACCGAGCCGACCAGCAGCCCGGCGAATCCGCCGAGGCCCAGCGAGCCGAGCACCAGCAGCTCGGCGTCGGCCGCGGCGTCGGCCAGGGACGCCGCCGGCTCGTCCCCGTCCAGGATCTCGGTGTGCACCGTCAGCCCGGGGTGGGCCCGGCTGACCGCCTGCGCGGTGTGGGCGAGCATCCGCGCGGTCAGGCCGCGGACGTCCGCGGGCCGGCCGCGTCCGGCGTTCAGGTCGTCCTGCCAGGTCCACGCGTGGACCAGCCACAGGTTGAGACCGAGGCGTACGGCCTCGTCGGCGGCCCACTGCGCGGCCGCGGTGCTCTCGGGTGAGCCGTCGACTCCCGCCAGCACGTATCCGGTCATGAACTACCCCTCCAGGGTCGGCGGTCGGCCTCGGGCGCGGATCGCCCTCGGGCCGTCCACCAGCCTTCACCGGCCCGCGGCCCCACCCCAGGGCCGGCCGGACCCCGCACTGGGGCCGGAGGTCCCGAGCCGGTCCCGCGGGCCTCCTGCCGGAGCTGTGCGACGACCGCCCGGTCGGTGTCATCGGGATTCACGGCCATGCCGCGAAACTGCCGGGAGATCCACGGCGGGCGGCGGGGAACGCCGGGAGGATCGGGTTCCCCGAGGCACTCTCGCCGCCATAACCTCGGAGCATGCAACTTGGTGTCAACGTACCGAACTTCGGGCCCGGGACCGACCCCGGCGTGCTGCGCGAGTGGGCGCGGGTCGTGGCGGGACTCGGGTTCGACCTGCTGATGGTGTCGGACCACGTGGCCGTCACCCCCGATGTGGCCGAGCGCTATCCGGAGCCGTTCTACGACCCGTTCGCCACGCTGTCCTGGCTGGCCGGAGCGAGCGACGGCGGGCTGCGGCTGGGCACGACCGTGCTGGTGCTGCCGTACCGGCATCCGCTGCTGGTGGCGCGGATGGCGAGCAGCCTGCAACGGCTCAGCGGGGGGCGGTTCGTGCTCGGCGTGGGGGTCGGGTGGGCGCGGCAGGAGTTCGACGCGCTCGGCGTGCCGTTCGGCGAGCGGGGCCGGCTGACCGACACGTGCCTGGGCGTGCTGCGGGAGACCTGGCGGACGGCGGCCGGGGACGCCCCCGCGGTGTGGGTCGGCGGCCACAGCGCGGCGGCGATCCGTCGGGTCCTCAGGTACGGCGACGCCTGGCACCCGCTGCGGCTTCCGGTGGAGCGGATGCGCTCGGTCCTCGCCGACCACGCGTTGCCCGGGTTCGCGCCACGGATCGCGCTGCGGCTCACCGACGCTCCGGTCGAGGAGGCCGACCGGCCGGCCGGCGTGGGGGATCCGGAGCAGGTCGTGGGCGATCTGGCGGACCTCCGTGCGCTCGGTGCCGAGACGGTGGTGCTCGACCCGTACGACGGCGACCCCGCCCAGACGCTCCGGCCGGAGGCGGCGTGGCGGGCCCTCGCGACGGTGGCCGAACGGTGGAGAATGACGTCGTGATCACCCCTGTCGACGAGGCGCTGCTGCGGCGCGCCATCGGTATCGCGGCGCGTGCGGTGGAACTGGGCGACGCACCGTACGGTTCGCTGCTGGTCGGGCCGGACGGCACGGTCCTCGCCGAGGCCCACAACACCGTCCGGCGCGACGACGACATCACGGCCCATCCCGAGCTGAAACTGGCCCGCTGGGCGGCCCGCGAACTCGATGCGGACACGGCCGCCGGCACCACCATGTACACCAGCTGCCAGCCGTGCGGCATGTGCGCGGGCGGCATCCTGCGCTCCGGCATCGGCCGGGTCGTCCACGCGCTCTCCACCGATCAACTCGTCGGGCTCAACCCGCCGTCGGGCGCCTGGCCGGCGGTGGCCCAGGACGGCCCGGCCCTGTTCGACGAGGCCCGCGCCCCCGTCGAGGCCTACTACCGGCCGAGCTGAGCTCGCGACGGGCGCGAGGTCACCGGCATGGGCCTCGGCTCGGCGTTGATCGCCGCTGCGCGCTGTGTTCCTCGATCTATTCAGCGCGCTGGACGGCCCCGCCGACGTCGTGGCGTCTGGCCCGGTGCTTGCTCCTCGCGCCGGGAGGCCCTCCCGGGCCCGCTCGCACGGATCGCGTCCGGCGCGGCGAGCGTCACCGAGCGGCCCTACGCTGGCGCCGTGAACATCGATGATCTTGAGTGGCAGGCGAAGCACTCCAGTGGGATCTCCTGGAGGCTGGTGAACCTCCTGCTGGAACGGGGGCATCTGGACCTGGTGATCCGGGCCGCGCATGAGCGAGGTGAGTGGTCCTGCGCCGAGGCGGCAGCCCGTGAGCTGCGCCGGACCGGGGAGTACGAGCGGGCCTGCGGCGTGCTGGAGCCCTTCGTCACCGCGGGCTGGCGGCCCGCCGTCCGGGAGACGGCGGAAACCCTGGTCCAGTGGGGCCGGATCGACGAAGCGCTGGCACTGGTCCGTCCGGACGAGGCCGGCCGCCGGTCGGACCGTGTGTGCTTCGACTTCGCCGAACTCCTGGCCGCGGCCGGGCGTGTGGACGAGGCGATCGAATTCCTGCGACCCCACCTCGGCGGCTGGTGGCTGACGTCGTGCCTCGTCGAGATCACCGACGGGCAGGACCGGGACGCCCGGGGTGCTGGAGCTGCTGGACCCGCTCGCGCAGAGTGCCCGGCAGGCCCGCGGCGAGGCCCGGTGGTACCACCCCTGCCACAACGCGCAGGAGCTGCAGGCCCACGTCCTCGAACGCTCCGGCCGCACCGAGGAGGCGATCCGGATCCTCGGCGCGGACATAGCCGCAGGCCGCTTCCTGACCCGGAACACCCTCACCGCGTACGCCGAACTCCTGTTGCGTCACGGGCGCATCGAGGCCCTGCGGGAACTGGGCGCCGGAAACCGGGCGGGCGTCGCTCTCCCCTACTACGCGCGGGCCCTCGAAGGCGCGGGGAGGGCCGAGGAGGCGGAGATGGTCCTGCGGGAGGTCATCGGCTCCGACGAGCATCCGGACCGCTTCCGCCGGCCCCTGATCGATCTGCTGGCCCGCCAGGGCCGCCTCGACGAAGCGGTCGAGGTGGGACGCCCCACGTTCGAATACCACGACGCCTGCCTCCTCGAAGGGGTCATCCACCTCCTCCAGAAGGCCGGGCGCCCCGAGGACGCCCTGACCCTCCTCGACGAACGCAGCGCCGAGTTCGTCGACGAACACCCCACCTGGTTCGCCTCGAACCGGATGTGGCTGCTGGGCGAGGCCGGCCGGTACGAGGAGGCCCTCGACCACGCCGCGACCCGGCCCGCGGACGAGTACCGCTGAAGGAGACGACGGCCTGGCTGCTGGTGGACTCCGGCCGTGTCGAGGAGGCCGTCACGCTGCTGAGGGCCGGCGACCCCCCACACCTGTCGGAGCTGGCCGAGATCCTGGTCACCCAGGGACGCGCCGCCGAGGCGCTCGCCGTCCTGCCCACGCTCGCCGAGGAACGCGCGGCGCAGCGGACGGGGACGCCCGTCGCCACCGACGAGAACGGCTACGCCATCGAACCCCCCGTCTAGGACGGCCCGGTTCAGCGAGGACACCTGGGGCAGGTGGTCCGGGAGCCCGTGCGCCCTGGCGTGGCTCCTGTCCTCGCCGAGCTGGGTGTTCCTCGATCGACCCGGCGCGTTCGACCGCCTTTCCGGCGTCGTGACGTGCGGCCGGTTGCTGCTTCTTCGAGCCGGGAGGCCGTCCGGGGCCCGGTTCGGACGCCGATGCCGGCCCGCACCGGGACGACGCCCCAGCCGTGGCCGGCCATCGCGGCCACGTCGCGGACGGCGCCGCTCAGCATGCCGGCGGCCCCGGTGCGGCCTCGGTGGGGACGTTCCACCAGATGAACACCTCGGTGCTCGGCGGGCGTTCGGAGAAGCGGCCGGTGGGGGAGGCCGCCAGCAGGAGCCGCCGCAGGTCCGCCTCGAACGCGCCGCGGCACGCCCCGAACAGGTGCGGAGCCGCGTACGACATCGAGAACACGCCCGCCACGAGGTCGTCGACCGTGCGGACCAGCGGGGGCCCGCCGGGGACGACGTGGCGCTGCGGGCCGGCGAAGCCCGCTCCGGTCAGGATCACGGCCTCGCCCCCGGGCGTCCCCTGCCGCAGGACACCCCGGCCGGCCCGTCGGACCGGCCCCGGCTGCGGCTCGTGCGGCCTCGGCGATCATCCCGCCGTCCGGGTCCACGCCGACGACCTCGCCGAACAGGTACGCCAGACCCAGGGCGAGGGTGCCGGGCCCGCAGCCCACGTCGATCAGGCGTCCGCGCCCGTCGAGCCGCAGGGCCCCGGCGAGCACCGCCGCCAGCCCCGGGGCGTACGGCAGCCTGCCGCGCCGGTAGTACGGGGCGGTGCCGGCGAACAGCGTGTCGTCCCACTCCCACGCGGCGGTCACCGGCTCAGGCCGGGTCGTCGAGCCGCGCGGAGAGGCCCCGGGCCAGGCACTCGGCGAGGCGGACGGCGATGGTTCCGTCGGGGTCCAGGCGGGGGTTGAAGATGGTGACGTCGAGGCCGACGGCGCGTTCCTCGGCCAGCGCCGTCCACAGCACGCTCTCCAGCTCCGCCCAGGTCAGCCCGTCGGGGAGGCGGTAGTCGACGGCCGGCATCACGGCGTCGTCCAGTACGTCGACGTCGAGGTGGACCCAGAACCCGGCGCTGCCGCCGGCCGTCAGGTGGTCCACCGCCCGCCGGGCGGCCGTGGCGGCACCGGCCGCCCGTACGCCGTCGAGATCGAACGCGCGCAGCTGGGGCGGCAGCGGCTGCATCCCGGCCTCGACGGCCTCGGCGGTGTCGCGGTAACCGAAGGCGACGACGTCCTCGTCACGCAGCAGCGGGCCGCGGCCTTCGAGGTCGGTGAGCATCCGGGGGCCGCGGCCGGTGGCGAGGGCGAGGTCCATCGAGGCCGCCTCGCCGGCCGGTTCCGCGGCCGGCTGGTAGAAGTCGGTGTGGCCGTCGAGGAACAGCAGCCCGTAGCGGCCACGGCGTCGCAGGGCGAGGAGGTTGCCGAGCAGGATGCTGCAGTCGCCGCCGAGGACGACGGGGAAGCGGCCGCCGTCGAGGACGGCCCCGACGGTGTCGGCCAGCGCGGCGGAGTACCGTGCGATGCCGGCCGGGTTGAGGACCCCGGTGGTCTCGTCCCGGGTGGCGTCCCAGGCCGGTGGCTCCACGCGGCCGGCCCGGACCGCCGCCGGCCGGCCGAGCGGGCCGAGCGGGCCCAGCAGGTCGAGCAGCCCGGCGTCGAGCAGGGCCGCGGGCAGGTCCTGGACGCCGGACGGCCGCAGCCCGAGCACGGACGGTGCCTCGATGATCGCGAGTTCCGGCACGGCATAACCCTTTCGTCGGAGGGGCGGGGGCGGACGCCCGCAGAGCGGACCCTATGCCGGACCGGCCCGGTGAGGTGCGGGCCCGGGCGCGTCCGCGCGAACATCACCCGACTGCGGAATCCGGCGCCCGCTACCCGACGGCGAATCCGACTCCCTCCGCTCCGACCGGGCCCGGTGCGGACGGGTTCGGGCCGGCGCCCGCTACCCGACGGCGAATCCGACTCCCTCCGCTCCGACCGGGCCCGGTGCGGACGGGTTCGGGCCGGCGCGGGCGCGGCGGGCCTCGGCCACGAGTCCGCCGACGCGGACCTGCTGCCGGGCCGGGGTGATGGCCGGTCAGAGGAGGCCGGGCTCCTCCCGCAGGGCGGGGGCGAACGCCCCGCCGGTCGGGAAACGCCGACCAGCGGCGCCCCCGAGGACTTGCCCGGCGTCGTCACGTACGCGCAGGCGGACGAGGCGACCGCCTCAAGGTCCTGTGCGGTGACCAGCCGGTGCTACCACGGGACGGTCTCGCCGTTGCGGTCCAGGAACTGCAGACCGGGGGCGCCGGCCTGCGCTTCGAGGACGTCGGCGACGGCCGGCACGCTCTCGTGGGGGAGCAGGGGCGCGTCCGGCCCGCCGAGCCGGGTCCGGTTGTGGCCGGGGTCGATGAGCAGCTTGGTGTGCCCGTCGTCGGCGTTGCGGGTGGCGTAGCTGCGCATCAGCTGGTTGAGCGCGGCCTTGCTGGCCTTGTAGAGCTCGTAGCCGTCCTCGGTGTTGCGCGAGATGCTGCCCTGCTCGGACGACATCACGGCGACGGTTCCGCCGGGGGCCACCAGGTCGCGCAGGGTCTCGACGGTGCGCAGCGGGCTCAGCGCGTTGGTGATCATCACCTCGGTGAACATCTCGGTCGGGACCTCGCCGATCGGCAGGTCACCCCGGTCGATCGCGGCGTTGACGAAGAGCAGGTCGAGCCGGGTGCCCGCCAGGCGTTCGCGCAGTGCGGCGAGCTGCTCGGGGTCCGTCATCTCCAGCGACTCGACCGTCAGCCGGCCGTCGCAGGTGCGGGCCGTGGCGTGCAGCTCGCCGCTGTCGTGGCGGGCCGTGGCGACGACCTGCCAGGCGCGTCGGCAGAGCTCCTCGGCGAGGACGAGCCCCAGCCCTCGGGAGGCTCCGACAACGAGTGCTCGGCGGTCGGTGGTGGTGTTGGTGGTGGTGGACATGGGCGCTCCTTCTCGTTCCACGAGTGCTCGGACTGGACGCGACGTTGCGTCTAGTCGAGACGTTGCGTCCAGACTAGGTGACGACTCCGCCGTTTGGGTATCGTGTTTCGCATGTCCACCCCGAGCTCCCCGCCGCCGGCCCAGACCCAGACCCAGACCCAGACTCAGCCACCGGCCCGGCCACCCCGGGCGCACTCCGGCAGCCGGCGCGACGAGGCGGCCCGGCTGGCCGTGCTGCACGCCGCGGACGATCTGCTCGTCGAGCACGGCTTCGGCGCGCTGACCGTCGAGGCGATCGCACGCCGTGCCGGTGTCGCCAAGCAGACGATCTACCGCTGGTGGCCCTCGAAGGTCGAGATCCTCCTCGACACGCTGATCGAGGACAGCGCCAAGCGCATCCCCGTCCCCGTGGACAAGCCCACCGCCAACGGCATCCGCGGTTACCTGCGCGCTTTCGCGCGGTTCCTCACCCGCGATCCGGCCGGCAAGGTCCTGCTCGCCCTGCTCGCCGAGGCGCAGCACGACCCCGGCACGGCCGCGGCCTTCCACATGCGCTATCTGGACCCCCGCCGGAGCCAGGAACGCGACCTGCTCGCGCGCGCCGTCGAAGCCGGTGAGATCTCACCGGAACTGGGCCCCGACGCCACGGTCGACGCGCTGATCGGCCCGATCGTCTACCGCGCCATGACCGGATCGACCATCCCCCGAGGACTGGTCGACACCCTCGTCGACGACCTGCTGAGGCCCGGCTCGACATGAGCGGAGCCGGGCGTCGACTGACTCACTGACCGGCCGGCCGGCCGACCGCCCGTCCGCCGTTTGCAGGGGCTTGTCACACGTTGCCGGTCTTGTCGAAGAAGCCGGAGGGGAAGTACGCCACGGCCAGGACGATCCGGGGCACGGCATCCACCGCGTCCGGAGCGGGTTCCCCGCCCCGACCGGCTCACCCCGACCGCCCCGCCTGAGGGATCCCGGGCCGTGAGCCGCCCGGTGAGCGGCCCGCGCCCCGGGACCGGGCGCCGGGTCGGGCGGGGGGTCAGGCGCGCGGCGGGCGGGTGGCCGTGTCGAGGTAGAAGGCGTCGATGGTCTGGACGGCCCGCTCGAACTCCTCCAGGTTCACGGGCTTGGTCACGTACGCGTTGGCGTGGCTGCTGTACGCGCCGGTGACGTCGTCGGGCGCGGAGGAGGTGGTCAGCACCACGACCGGGATGGTCCGCAGGTCCTCGTCGGTCTTCAGGACCTTCAGCAGGTCACGGCCGTTCATCCGGGGCATGTTCAGGTCGAGGACGATCAGGTCGGGCCGCACGCTGCCGGGTGCGCGCAGGTGCTCCAGGGCGGCGATCCCGTCGGTGACCTGGACCAGGTTGCGCGCCCCCCGATCGGCCAGGGCCTCTTCGATGAGCATGGCGTCGGCCATGTCGTCCTCGACGAGCAGGACGTCGAAGGGGCGGGCGGGGCTGGTCATCATCGGATGCTCCGAGGGTGCCTCGTTGGGATGGTGGAAGATCCCCGGCCAGCGGCGTCGGGCACCCTGGCGGGTCATGCCGCAGGCGGAGCCGAGCTGGGGGTAGCCGGCGCCCGCACGGGCGGCGGCCACGGCCACCTCCCGCTGGAGCCGCTCGGTCGCCTGCTGGAGGTGGTCCAGCACGTGCAGCAGGGAGAGCTCCCGGGCGGGACCGGCACCGGCCGGCGGCGGTGACTCCTCCAGCAGTTCGAGCACAAGACGCCGCGCGATCCTGCGGACGGCCGCGTCCGCGACCGCGGCCGTCTCACGCTGGGTCGTCCGCAACACGAAGTTCTTGCCAGGCATACCGGAACCTTAGGCCCCTGCCTGACCCCACGACAACATTCATTGTCGGACGCCCTCTACAGTGTGCGCTGCGCCGTTTTCGAGAACGGCCGTCACAGGGAGGGTGCACACGATGACCGGCCACGAGGGGCCACCGCGCAGGCGATGGCTCTCCACCTGGACGACCCGGCGGTGGCTCCGCGTCGGAGTGGCAACCTCCCTGACGGCCCTGGCCCTGCTCGGGCTGACCGGGGCCTGGTCCCTGGCGCGGACCCAGTCGATCAGCAACGAACTCGTCGACGTGCGGTCGCCGGCGCTGACCACGGCGTTCAGCCTCGAAGCGGCGCTGCTCAACCAGGAGACCGGGATCCGCGGCTACGGTCTCACCGGCGCCACGGAGTTCATGGCGCCGTACCGGCAGGGACTCGCCGACCAGGCCACCCGCGCGGCCAGGCTCGCGGAACTGCTGCACGACGACGCCCCCGCGCTCGACGACCTGGCCGACGTCCAGGCGGCGGTCGCCAGCTGGCAGGAGAAGGTGGCCGAACCCATCGCGGCCACCCCGCCCGGCTCGCCCTCACCCGCCGCCACCGGCCTCGCGACGGAGGGCAAAGCGGCCTTCGACGCCGTGCGGGCCGCCCTGACGAGGCAGCAGGACCGGCTGCGCGCCGACCGGCTGCGGGCCCGGCAGGACCTGGCCGACACCATGCGCACCAGGAACTGGCTGTTCACCGCGATCGCCACGGTCATCGCGGCCCTCGCGGTCCTGATCTTCGAGGGCCTGCGCCGCGGCATCACCCGGCCGCTGGACCGCCTCGGCGCGGACGCCCGCACCATCGCCGGCGGCGACTTCGACCACCCCATCACCTCCACCGGCCCCGCCGACCTGCGCCGCCTCAGCGCCGAGATCGAGTCCATGCGCCGCCGCCTGGTACGGGAGCTCGCCTTCACCGAGCAGGCCCGGCTGCGCCTGGACGCGCAGGCCGCCGACCTCCAGCGCTCCAACACCGAGCTGGAGCAGTTCGCCTACGTGGCCTCCCACGACCTCCAGGAACCGCTGCGCAAGGTCTCCAGCTTCACCCAGCTCCTCAAGCGCCGCTACGGCGGTCAACTCGACGCCAAGGCCGACCAGTACATCGACTTCGCGGTCGACGGCGCGAACCGCATGCAGACCCTCATCAACGACCTCCTGGACTTCTCCCGGGTGGGGCGCCTGCACCACGCCCACCAGGAGGTCGACCTGGAGACGGTGCTGGAACAGACCCTGTCCGCGCTGAGCGTCGGCATCGAGGAGGCCGGCGCCGAGGTCACCCACGACCCGCTGCCGGCCCTGGTGGCCGACCCCACCCAGATGGGCATGCTCTGGCAGAACCTGATCGGCAACGCCGTCAAGTTCCGCCGCCCCGGCCGGGAACCGCGGATCCACGTCGAGGCCGAACGCGACGGCGCCCGGTGGCGGTTCGCGGTCACGGACAACGGCATCGGCATCGCACCGGAGTTCGCCGAGAAGGTCTTCCTGATCTTCCAGCGGCTGCACACCAAGGACGCCTACTCCGGCAGCGGCATCGGCCTGGCGATGTGCAAGAAGATCGTCGAGTTCCACGGCGGCACGATCGGCATCGACCCCGACCACCGGGACGGCACCCGGATCACCTTCACCCTCGCCGCCGAACCCCCCAGCACCGGCGACGCGCCCGCCCTGCCGGAGAAGACCCACGCGGACGCGGAGCGGGCCCGGTGACCGCCCCCGTGGCGGCCGCCGCCGGGACGGTACCCGACGAACCGCTCTACCGCATCCTGCTGATCGAGGACGACGAGGGCGACGCTCTCCTGGTCGAAGAACTCCTCCACGACACCGGACTGCGCTTCGAGCTGACCACCCGGCCCACCCTGGCCGAGGCCCGCACCGCACTGGGCACCGGCCCGATCGACTGCATCCTGCTCGACCTGCACCTGCCCGACGCGGCCGGCACCGCGGCGGTCACCGCCGTCCGCGCCCTCGCGCCGCACACCGCCGTCATCGTCCTCACCGGCCTGTCCGAGGCCCAGGCCGGCACCGACGCGATGGCCGCCGGCGCCCAGGACTACCTGGTCAAGGGCAAGGTCGAGGCCGACCTGCTGCACCGTACGGTCCGCTATGCCGTCTACCGCAGCCAGACCGAACGCGCCGGCATCGAGGCCCAGGCCGCCCGGCTACGGGCCGAGGAGAACGCCCGGCTGGAACGCGGACTGCTGCCCCCGCCGATCATCGACGCCAGTGCGGTCACGGTGACCACCCGCTACCTGCCCGGCGTCGCCATGGCCCTGCTCGGCGGCGACTTCCTCGACGTCGTGGAGGGCGACGACGGGCTGCTGCACGCCGTCGTCGGCGACGTCAGCGGGCACGGCCCCGACGCCGCCGCACTCGGCGTCTGCCTGCGCATCGCCTGGCGATCGCTCCTGCTCGGCGGACACCGCGGCGCGGAGCTGCTGCACCTGATGGAACGCATCCTGGTCGCCGAGCGCGTCAGCCAGGCGCAGTTCGCCACCTGCACCCTGCTCGCCCTCGACCAGACCGCCGCCACCACCGCCACCGCCACCCTCCACCTCGCCGGCCACCACGAACCCCTGCTCACCACACCCGACGGCACCCGGGAGCTGGCCGCCGCCCACGGCATCGCCCTGGGCATCGTGCCCGGCCTGCGCAGCTGGACCCCCACCGTCGTCCCCCTCCCGGCGATCGGCGCCCTGACCCTCTACACCGACGGCCTCACCGAAGGGCACAACGGCGCGACGGGGGAGCGCCTCGGCGTCGAAGGGCTGCTCACCCTCATCGGCGGGCTGCCGCCGTCCGACCCGGCGACCCACGTCGACCTCCTCATCAAGGAGACCCACGCCCTCAACGCCGGCCGGCACACCGACGACCTGGCCGTCCTGCGCCTCGACTGGGGCACCCGGCCGACCCGGCCCTGAGACCCGTCCTGTCCCTGAGGCCCGACCCGGACGAGCCCCGGACGAGCCCCGGACGAGCCCCGGCGTGGCTACGACGCCCCGCACGTGGTCAGGGCGTCCCGCGCCAGCGCACGCAGCCAGGCGTGGGCGTGGTCGGTGTCGTAACGCTGGTGCCACGACAGGTAGATCGGTGCCGAGGGGAGTTCGAGCGGCAGGGGGAGGACGGCCAGGCCGAGGTCGGTGACCGCGGTGCGCGTGGTGATCTCGGGGACGCTGATCAGGAGGTCGGTGCCGCGTGCGAACTCCAGCGCGGCCGCCTCCGTGGGGGCAGTGGCCACCACGCGGCGGGTGAGGCCGAGTCGAGCGAGGGCGTCGTCGAGGGCGTTGCTGAAGTTTCCGCGGCGCGAGACGGTGACGTGTTCGGCAGCGGCGTACTGCTCTGCAGTGACGGGGTGGGTGCCGGTCAGGGGATGTCCCTGCCGCACGACGGCGACGAGGCGGGTGTCGCCCACGTGCTCGGCGCGGATGTCGGGTGCGCTCGGGCGGTTGGCGTTGGCCTCCAGGTCGACCTCGCCGCGCCGCAACCCGGGGGTGTCGGTGCTCGACTCCGCGACGAAGCGCAGTCGAACGCCGGGCGCCTGTCCGCGCACGGCCGCGAGCAGCGCGGGGCCGCCCAGGGCGACCAGGGAATCGTGCCAGCGGAGGGTGAACGTGCGCTCCAGCGTCGCCAGATCGAGTTCACGGCTCGGTGCCAGCACCCCCTGGACCTGGTGCAGCAGCTCGTGCACCTGCGCCCGGACGGCGATCGCATACGGCGTCGGGGTCATCGTGCGGCCGGTGCGCACCAGGATCTGATCCCCGGTCGTGCGCCGGATCCGGCCCAGACTCCGGCTCATCGCGGGGGCGGTGACATGGAGGCGCGCGGCGGCCCCGGCCACGCTGCCTTCCTCCAGCAGGGCATCGAGTGCGGCGAGCAGGTTCAGGTCTAGTTGCATGGGAGTAATCCTAGCCATGCTTGACATGCACTTGAAGGTAATGGCAGGGCTGGATAGCGTCGTCATCACGGCGCAGGACGGAACGCACGATCCGGTCCGACCGGCCTCAACACCCCTTGCTCAGACGGGAGTACCACCATGTCCGCATCGCTTCAGACCACCGACGCCGCCCTCTCCGACGCCGATCTGCTCGACCGGACCGCGGACGCCGTGCGCGCGGCCGGCGCTGCGCTGCGGGAGCGCTTCGGCGAGGTGGTCCGCTACGGGAGCCGCGAGGAGCTGATGGCTGCGCTCGCCGTCAACGACGACGCGGCCCTGGCCATCCTGCGCCCCGCCCTCACCGAACTGCGGCCGCAGGCCCGGTGGGTGGAGGACGAGCTGGACGGCGGGGCGCTGCCGGCCGGTGAGTGGTGGGTCGTGGACCCGGCCGAGGGCAACGTCAACCACCTGCACGCCCTGCCGGAGTGGGCGGTGACCGCGACCCTGGTGCGCGACAACCGGCCGGTGCTGACGGTGGTCCACCTGCCGTTGACCGGTGAGACCTACACCGCGCGCACCGGCGGGGGCGCCCACCTCGACGGCCGGCCGCTGCACGTCTCCTCCACCGCCGACCTCGGCCTGGGCATCGTGGCGACCAGCCAGGCCCGGCCGGACGAGGACGAGCAGGTCGTGCGGCGCGTCGGCGCCTCGATCACCGCGATGCTCTTCGACGCGCTCGTGGTGCGTGTCGCGGTGCCCGCGACCCTGCACCTGGTGAACGTGGCCGCCGGCCGGATCGACGCCTTCTGGCAGTTCGCCGGCGCCCGCGCGGACCTGCTGCCCGGCGCGCTGCTCGTCACCGAGGCCGGCGGGACGATCTCCGACGCCGAGGGCCGCCCCTGGACCCCGCAGAGCGGAAGCTTCCTGGCCGCCGCGCCCGGCATCCACGCTCAGGCCGTCGCCACCCTCACCCGCTGACCGCACACCACAGACCCGCACCAACGAGAAGGACCACACCATCATGACCAGCATCGCCGTACTCGGAAACGGCCGCGTCGGCGGCAACCTCGCCGCCGCCCTCACCCGCGCCGGCCACGAGGTGACCGTCGTGGACCGCGAGCCGGGCGCCGCCGCGGCGGCCGCCCGCACCGCCGAGGTCGTCATCAACGCCACCCCGGGCGCCGGCTCGCTGGAGCGGCTCGCCGCCCTGCGCGAGGAACTGCGCGGCACGATCCTGATCGACGTCTCCAATGCCACCGTCGACGGACCGGACGGCCTGCCCGGCGACCTCATCTACCCCGGTTCGAGCCTCGCCGAGCAACTCCAGGACGCGCTTCCCGAAACGCACGTCGTCAAGACCCTCAACACCATGCTCTTCCCGGTGATGACCGCCCCGGCCACGCTCACCCAGCCGCCCACCGCGTTCCTCTCCGGCGACGACCCGCAGGCCAAGCAGACCGTCCGCGAACTCCTCACCGACCTCGGCTGGCACAACGAGTGGATCACCGACCTCGGCGGCATCCGGACCGCCCGCGCCACCGAGGCCGCGATCCTGTTCGTGCCGCACGTGATCCGCTCCAGCGGATTCACACCCTTCGCGATCTCGATCGCCCGCTGACCCGCCCACGGCGCACCGCCCCTGGCGGGGCGCACCCCTTCCGGAAGGGGTGCGCCCCGCCAGGGGCGGTGGGGCCGTCGGTCAGACGACGGGGCCGCCGTAGAACGGGCCGTAGTAGCCCGTGAACGCCTGGTGGTACCCGGGGTCGGTGTGGTGGCCGTCCCGGTCGTACTCGGGGCTGCCCTTGATCTCGTCCTTCGTCCGGTCGACGTAGACCTTCTTCTCCTCCTGCTCGACCCGGACGACGGTGCCGGCCGGGAGCAGGACGTGCTTGCCGAAGATCCACGGGCCGGTGTCCACCACGAGGTACCGGGCCCCGACCTCGTCGGACAGCTTGTCGACCTTGCCGATCGGGCCGTCGGTGGCTTCGACGTGGAAGCCGACCAGGTCGGTGCCGGAGACGTGGCCGGAGGTGCTGCGGAAGTCCCAGATCTCGATGCCGCTCATCGTGTCTCCTTCGTGTTGTGGCGTCGCGCGGACCGTCCCGACGCGACGCGGTGTCAGCCCCCGCCTGCCCCGGACCCCGCGGCCCACACCTCCCACCTCGGCGCCGAACGGCCGGACCCGCAGGTCGCCGACCTGCGGCCGCCGTGCGTGGACGGCCCGTCAGGGGGCAGCCGACGGCTGTCGGGCGCCGCCCGGTCGGGGAACGGGGAGGGGGCGTGTGGAAGCGCCGTCGCGGGGTGGCGACCTTCGAGTGGTGCGCCGCCGGCGTGCCGTACGTTGCCGCGCTGGGCGTCTTCACCACCCCTGGTGGCACTGGTGCCCGTGGTCGGCTCCACGCCCCCGGCGGGGGCAGGGAGTACACCGCCGCGGGGCGCGGGCGGATCGCAGCAGAGGGGGAGACACGCATGATGGGCCACTCGCACGCCGTGAGCGGAGCACTGGTGTTCGCGGCGGCGGCGCCCTTCCTGCCGCCGCTCCTGATCGGCCGTCCCCTGCAGCCCGGTGAGGTGCTCGTGGGAGCCCTCCTCAGTGCGGGCGCCGCGCTGCTGCCCGACCTCGACCACCACGACGGAACGGTGGCGAACCTCTTCGGGCCGTTCACCCGCCTCCTGTGCCGCACCGTCGCCCGGCTCTCCGGAGGCCACCGGCACGCCACCCACTCCCTGGTGTTCGTGGCGCTGGCAGGAGCCGGAACCCAGCTGGGGGTCGCCCGCTGGGCGCGCGGTTTCACCGGCGGCCTGACCTTCGCCCTGCTGCTGTTCGCCGTCCACGCCCTGCGCTCGCACGCCTCCGGGCGGTGCGCCCACTCGCGGGCCACCACCGTCGGCCTCGCGGCGATCGGGACGGCCGCGGCGGACACCTGGCTCCCCGGGACCGGTGCGTGGCTGCCCTACGCGGTGGTGCTCGGCACACTCGCCCACGTGCTCGGCGACTGCCTCACCCGGCAGGGCGCGCCACTGCTGTGGCCGTACGGGCGACGGTTCGAGATGGTGCTGATCAAGCGGACCGGAAATCGCTTCGAGACGCGCTTCCTGGTGCCGGTCATGACGGCCGGGACCCTCGTCCTGGTCTGGCTGGCGACCTTCGCACCGACCGCCCTCACCGGCTGAGCCGACCGGGCGTACCGGTGTTTCCCTGCGGACGTACGGGTCATACGAACCGCATGGGTAGCTATGTGATCACCATTCCCGGGACTCTGCGCCGTCCGATCGACGGCGACGCCAGGCAGGCGGTGCTGGCCGCGGTCAGGGGCTCCGACCCGGAGCGGGTCGGAGCCGCGGTGCCCGATCTCGACGTACTGACCGTCGACGACGGAGCGGGCACCTTCGTGCTGCGCCTGGAGGTCGAGGCGGCGGACAGTACCGAGGCGGGCGCCGCGGCCCTCGCCGCCGCATCCGAGGCCTTCGGCCGGGCGGGTTACCGCGACGGCGAGGTGGTGGCCGGTGACCCGGTCGTCACCGGGATCGACGTCGGCTGACGCCGCACCACCCCGCCGGTCACCGCCGCGTCCGCCCGGCCGCGGCGGTCAGGCGTGTGAGTCGGCGGGCACGTCCAGGCCGCGGACGGTGACGAGGCGGGCGGTTCCGTCGGCCAGGCGGTAGGAGAGACCGACGACGGCGGCGGTCCCGGCCTCGACGGCGTCGGCGAGGACGCGGGAGCGCTCCATCAGCAGGTCGACGGTGTGCACTATGTGCGTGTCGATGAAGTCGGTGTCCTCGGTGTGGCCGGCGGCGCGGGCGGCCAGCACGCTCGGGGTGACCCGCTCGATCACGTCGCGCACGTAGCCGGTGGCGGTGGTGCCGTCCTGGACGGCGGCCCGGGTGGCGGCGACCGCGCCGCAGGAGTCGTGGCCGAGGACGACGACCAGCGGGCTGCCGAGCACGCTGACGCCGTACTCGATGCTGCCCAGCACCTCCGCGCCCAGGACGTGTCCGGCGGTGCGGACCACGAACAGGTCGCCCAGGCCGCGGTCGAAGATGATCTCCGCGGCCAGCCGGGAGTCGGAGCAGCCGAACAGGACCGCGAACGGGCTCTGGGCCGGCGCGATGGCGGTACGGCGTGCGGCGTCCTGGTTCGGGTGCTCGGGGGTGCCGGCGGTGAACCGCCGGTTGCCGGCCAGCAGGGTATCCAGGGCGGTGCGGACAGTCATTCGATCACCGGTCATGACTGGCAGCCTACGGTGTGTCCCGCCGGGATGGGGTACCGGCCTCGGCGCCTCACGGCCGCTCGACCGGGCCTGTGTGCCTCGCGCACGCTCGTACGCGCGGGGGACGTTCGGTGGGGCGGGGCCCGAGGCCTCGACGGTGGCACCGCCGTCCCATAGGGTCCCGCCATGGCCACGCATGAACGCGAGATCACCGCGCCGGTGGATCTGTGCCTCGCCGACGGCCGGCTCGACCCGGCCGCGGTCGGCTGGTCACGCAGGCCCCTGCACCGGTCCCGGATCCCGGGGTGGGGCCGGGTCAAACGGTGGGAGTACTGGTGCGTGACCACACCGACCCACCTGATCGCGCTCACGGTGAGCGACCTCGACTATCTGGCGCTCAGCTCCGTCTACGTGCTGGAGTTCGGGCCCGGCCGGCGGCGCGAGTTCGAGCGCACCTCGATCACACCGGGCGGCCTGGGCGTCCACCTGCCCGACCGGGTCGCCGGCTCCCGCGGATCCCCGCCCGTCGTCGTCGGGCCCGCGCGGCCGGTCCGGGGTCAGGTGCGCATCGGGATCACCGACGCCGGGGGAGCCACACGGCTGACGGCGCGCTGCATGGGACCGGGGCGTCTCCCCGTGGAGGCCGACCTGCTCGTCGCCATGCCGGAAGGGCACGAGACGCTGTCCGTGGTCGTCCCGTGGAGCGACCGCCGCTTCCAGTACACCTCCAAACACACCGCGCGCCCCGCCCGGGGAACGCTCACCGTCGGAGACGACGTCCTCGAATTCGGCGACGGCGCCTGGGCCGTCCTCGACCACGGGCGAGGGCGGTGGCCGCGACGGGTGGACTGGAACTGGGGAGCCGCGTCCGGCCGGACCGACGGGCACACGGTCGGGCTGCAGCTCGGCGGCCGGTGGACGCGCGGCACCGGATCGACCGAGAACGCCCTGTGCGTCGACGGCAGACTCTCGAAGATCGGCCAGGAACTGGACTGGCACCGGTCGGCCCGGGACCCGATGTCCCCCTGGACCATTCACGGCGGCCACTCCAGCCGGGTCGAGCTGGAGTTCACACCGTTCCACGTGCGGCACGCGCACACCGACCTCGGCGTCATCAGCAACCGGACCGACCAGTGCTTCGGCCACTTCACCGGCACCATCCGCAGCGACGACGGACAACGGATCGAGGTCGACCGCCTGCTGGGCTGGGCCGAGGCCGTCGCCATGCGGTGGTGAACCGGTCCACTGCGCCGTCCGTTGCGCTGTCCGTTGCGCCGGGCGGCTACCGCGATCTTGCGTGAGGTCGGGTACGCGCCTGTGCCGTCGGCGCGGACCGGCGGATGATGGACGGCGCCCGCCGTCCCGCCCGCTCAAGGGGTGTTCCCCGGCGGCGGTCCGGCCCGGACCGGACCCCGCCGGAAATCGAAAAGACCGGGACTCGCCGCGAACCGCCCGATAGCCGCCCGACTTGAGCGAACCCGTCGAACAGCGACAGGATCCTCACCCATGGAAGAGACCTGGAACACCGTCAACTCCCTTGCCCGAAAGCTGGATGCGCTCTCCGACCGCAGTGACGAACAGCGCTGGACCCTGCAAGCCCTCAAGCTCCAGGAGGAGGCCGGGGAAGTCGCGCAGGCCGTGATCGGGGCACTCGGCGCCAACCCGCGCAAGGGCTTCTCGCACGACTGGGACGACGTGCGCAAGGAGGCCTGCGACGTGGCGCTGACCGCCCTCGTGATGCTCGCCCGGATGGGAGGCGACCCCCGCCGCTTCTTCGAGGAGCACATCCGCACCGTCGCCGAGCGCGGCACCGGTCGCAGCACCCCGGCCTGAGCCCCCGGCCGCCGCTCCCCGCCCGACCCGCCGAAGGAAGGACCCGGATGCGCAGCACGCCGAAGCCCACCGAGGAGGTCTCGGACAGCGAGCAACTGCTGTTCGGCGGCCCGATGCGCTACGACTACGGCTGGGCCCGACACGAAATGGCCAGCGGGGAGGTGACGTTCTGGGCGGTGGCCCGCCAGATGCCCCGCTTCCTGCGGCTGGCCGGACGGATGGCGTGGCAGGCCGACCCGACGGCCCTGGTCGCCCTCGTCTCCGCCGAGGTCGCGCGCGGCCTGGCGGCCGCCGTCGCACTGATCGCCACCAACCGGGCCCTGTCCGCGATCCTCGTGCCCGGGGAGGTCGGGCACGTCCTGCGCGCCGCCGTCCCGGCGGTGGTCGCGGTCGGGCTCCTGGCCGGTCTCTCCTCGGTACTGTCGGCCGTCTCCGGCTGGGCGGGCGGGCGGCTGGAACCGGCCGTCTTCCGGCGCGCCACCGTCGAGTTCCTCGGGATCGTCAGCCGATCCGAGCTGGAGGCCATCGAGGACCCCGCGTTCCTCGCGGAGGTCGACAGCGCCCGCTGGGGCGCGATGTCCCTGCAGAACATCATCGGACAGGCCACCGCCGTCCTCACCGCCGGCCTCTCGCTGGTCTCCGCGGCCGGTGTCCTGTCCCTCCTCCACCCCGCCCTGCTCCCGATGCTGGTACTGATCACCGCGCCGCGCGGCTGGGGCGCTGTGCTCACCGCCCGCCGCCAGTACGCCTCCACCCGGGCCTGGCTCCAGCACTCCCGGGCCAGCACCGCCCTCGCGGACATGATGATCCGCCCGTACTCGGCGGCCGAGCAGCGCGTCCACGCCAGCGGCCCGTTCCTGCTCCACCACTACGAGCGGATGGCCGAGTCCGCCGAGCGGGAACAGGCCCGCCTCGCGGGAGCGCGCGCCCGTACCGACCTGCTCACCGCCGTCCTCGCCGGCGTCGCGACCACCGGCGCGTTCGCCCTGCTCGGCTGGCTCGTCCTGGACGGCGCGATCCCGCTCGCCGCCGCCGGCACCGCCGTGGTCGCCATCCGCACCGGATCGGCCGGCATCGGCGGACTCGTCTCGCAGATCAACCACCTGTACGAGGAGTCCCTGTTCGTCCGGGACCTCGACCAGCTGCGCCGCGACGGCCACCGCCGGGCGATACCCGTCGGTGGCACACCGCTTCCCGAACGACCGGAGAAGATCACCGTCGAGGAGGTGACGTTCAGCTACCCCGGCCGCGACACCCCGGCCCTGGACGGGATCAGCCTCACCGTCGAGCGCGGCACGGTCGTCGCCCTGGTCGGCGCCAACGGCTCGGGCAAGTCCACGCTGGCCAACATCCTGTGCGGGGTCTACCAGCCGCACCAGGGCCGGGTGCGGTGGGACGGCGTCGACACCGCGACCGCCGACCGCCACCAGCAGTTCCGCTCGGTCGCGCTGCTCGCCCAGAACTTCCAGCGCTGGATCTTCACCCTGCGGGCCAACCTGATCCTGGGCCGGCCCGAAGTCCCCCTCGGCCAGGAACACCTGGACGCCGCCGCCGACTACGCCGACCTCCGCCCGGTGATCGACGAACTGCCCAGGCAGTGGGAGAACCTGCTGGCCAAGGGCTTCGAGGGCGGCGTGAACCTGTCCGGTGGCCAGTGGCAGAAGGTCGCCCTGGCCCGCACCCACCTGCGCCTCACCACACCCGACGCCGACGGCCGGCTCCCCGCGCTGGTCGTCGTCGACGAACCCACCTCCGCGCTCGACCCGCAGGCCGAGGTCGAGGCCTTCGAGCAGATCCGCCACCTCACCGACCTGGGCACCACCGTCATCCTGATCACCCACCGCCTCGGCGCCACGGCCAAGGCCGACCAGATCTTCGTCCTCGACCGCGGCCGGCTCGTCGAGGAGGGCGACCACGCCGACCTGATGGCCCGCCGGCCCGCCACCCGGTACCGCGAGGCCTATCTGCTCCAGGCCCGCCAGTACGCCACCGACATCCCCGGTGTGGGTTCCACGGCGAAAGGGACAGTGCCTGCGCAGAATGGACACTGAGTGGGCAGCTCCGGGTTCTTCGGACAATGTCTACCTCCACGACGAAGCCACCAGCACGGTCCTCTTCAACCTCCCGGCTGGCGCGCGGAGGCCAGCACCCACAGCACCACCTACACCTACGACGCCGCCGGACGCCCGACCACCGTCGCAGGGGCGGACACCTTCACCTTCACCTACGACGCCGACGGCAGCCGCGTCACCACCAGGACCAACGGCGTACTCTCACGCACCCTCACCTGGGACATCAACAACCCCCTGCCGCAGATCGCCACCGAGACCAACGCCACCGGCGCACTGATCGGCGACTACACCTACAACCCGCTCGGCCAGCCACAGAGCCAGCACAACCCCGGCGGCACCTACTACCACCACCACGAGTCTTCGCATGGTGGCGAGGCAGGATCGACATCAAGGGATACTTCAGCGACAAGACCGAGGAGGCCGCGAATGCACTTGCGGCAGCCCTCGGCGCGCATGTGCTCGGCGATGATGAACAGCACCTGAGCACTCCTTGGAGAGCCCCTGCCTTCATGCAGGGGCTCTCCGCGTATCCAATCGGCGTCCGCGGCAAGGAGACCGGGTGGTGCCTCTGCGCAGCCAACCCCGTACCTCGATCACTCAGGTCGGTGCGCTGGCCGGAGATGCCGTTGCCATACCGATCGTGGAGTCTGTCGATCGAACGGGAGTATCGATCGGGTGATCGCGGGCCCTGCCCGGCATGAGAGCAGGGCCTGGCGGTATAAGGGGAAAATTCAGGGGAGCGGACGGCCGCGCGCTGCTACGGTCGGGCGCCATGAGCTGGCTTCCCGATGACTTCGTCCACCCCGTCCTGGTACCGCTGCCGGGCGGTGGCCATCACCTGCGGCCGATCCGGGAGGCGGACACCCCGCTCGACTACCCGGCTGTGATGGGTTCGCGCGAGCGGCTGTGGACCATCTTCGGCCCGGCCTGGGGCTGGCCCGCGGCCACCATGACCTACGAGGCCGACCAGGCCGACCTGTTGCGGCACGAGAAGGAGATCGCCGCACACCAGTCCTTCAACTACGCGCTGTTCGACGCGGCGGAGACAGCTCTGGTCGGCTGTGTCTACATCGACCCAGCGGAGAGGGCCGGCGCGGACAGCGAGATCTCCTGGTGGGTGGTGGACGAGCTGGTGGGCAGCAAGGTCGAGCAGGCCCTCGACGCGCTGGTGCCGCAGTGGATCGCCGCCGACTGGCCGTTCGAGCAGCCGCGCTTCCTCGGCCGCGAGATCTCCTGGTCGGACTGGCTCGCCCTGCCGGAGCATCCCGACACGTAAGTGGTTGTTGCCCGTACCGATCTCGAAGGCTGTCGATCGAACGGGAGTCTCGATCGGGTGACTGCGGCGGTTTCCGCGCGTGAAAGCAGGGCCTCCAGGTAGCTCGGGGTGCGATCCCATTCCGAGTGGTTCCCGGAGGCCCTGTTGCCTTTGTTGTACGTTCCCGAGCATGCTGACTTCAACTCGCCCGCCGTGTCGTGCGATTGCCTCGCGCACGTGTACGGCAACGCGGCCGACCATCCGGACCGGGTGCGCCGGTATCCGTCGGACATGACGGACGCGGAGTGGGCGCCCGTTCGGCCGTTCCTGCCGGTGCCGCACCGTCACCCACGAAGGCGTCGTCACCCTCCCCGGAGCGCGGTACCCGTACGCCTACCGCACCTCTACCGCCCGGACGGCCGCGTGGACCGGATCCTCGAACGCCTGGCCCCCGGCCCGCCGGACCCGCCCGACTCCCGCCCCACCGACTGACGGCGGTCACCCGACTGCTGTGCTCCTCCGGCCCGAGCGCCGTGGCAGAGTACCCGTTCGACGGCCTGCTCCCGCCTCCTGACGGCCGCCCACCCACGACCGGGGGAGACCCGACGATGACCACCACCCCGGCCAGGCCCGCCGTCCCCGCGGACGCGGACGAGCTGCTGCGCCTGCGGGTCACCGTCCGGGACGGCGGTCCGCTCACCGAGGAGTGGCGGACGGCCTTCCGTGACGACATCCGCGAGCGCCTCCGCACCGACCCCGACCTGCTCGCGTACGTCGTCCCCACCGGCGGCGGCCTCGCGGCGTGCGCCATCGGCATCGTTCACCGCGGCTACCTCGGACCCGCCCTCCCGACCGGTCTCTGGGGCCGGATCCACACCGTCGCCACCGACCCCGCCCACCAGCGGCGCGGCCACGGGCGCACCGTCACCACCGCGCTCGTCGAGGCGTTCAAGGACCGCGGCTGCGGGTCCGTCGAACTGCGGGCGACCGCCGCCGGCGCGAGCCTCTACCGCACCCTCGGCTTCGAGCCCCTGGACGGCTTCATGGCCCTGCGGCCGGGCCCCGGCGGCTGGGTGCGGTGAGCGCGGTCGGCCCGCAGCCCGCCCCCGCGCCCGGTCGGCGGGACGCCGCGAGGTATGCGGAACACGCCGGCGGGACGGCGGGTTGCACCGCACCGTGCAACATGATCAGGAGTTGTCCGGCGGTATTCACCCCCTGCTGGCGGGGCGGTTCAGCCCGGGGCGGTTCGATCCGTCAGCCGTCGTCGACGACCGCACGGTCGATCTGCTGCTGGAAGCCGCGCGGTGGGCGCCGTCCGCGGGCAACTCCCAGCCATGGGGGTTCCTCACCAGCCGGCCCGGCGAGCCGGACCACGGGCGGGTCGTGCGGCACCTCACGCCGAGTTCGGCCCGGTGGGCGGCGGATGCGGGCCTGCTGGTCGCGGCGCTGACCCGCAGCCACCTCGGCGACCCCCACCTGCCGTACTCCGAGTTCGCGCACTACGACCTCGGCCAGGCCGTCGCCCACCTGACGGTCCAGGCCCAGGCGATGGGACTGTCAGCCCACCAGTTCCGGGCCTTCGACCTGCACGGCCTCACCAGCGAACTGCGCCCGAACCCGGGCTGGGAGATCGTCTGCCTGATCGCGGTCGGCAGGGCCGCGGGAGGCCCGCCGGAGCGCCGGGAGCGCCGGAGCATCGCCGATCTGCGGTCCGCCCCCTGGCCGCCGCCGTAGGCGTCCGGTCACAGGTGCGCGAGCAGGTCGTGGAGCGGTGCGGGCACCCGTGCGGTGTCGAGGGCCTCGACCAGGAGGCGGCCGTAGCGGATCTTGCGGCCCTTCTTCGTGCCCAGGAAGCGCCGCATCTGGTGCTCGGCGGGCCGTCCTTGCTGCGCGGGCTGGCGGACGAAGGTCCGCCAGGCCGGGAGGTCGCCCTCGGCGCGGACGACCTCCTCGACCCGGGCCACGCCCAGCGCGCGGATCAGTTCGTCCTCCAGGTCCGTCGCACACACGAAGAACCCCCGGCGCGGCGCGCCCGCCCGCGCCAGGCCCCGGTCGTAGAAGCCCTGTTCGCCCTCGTCGCAGAGCCCGGCCAGGCGCAGGCCCAGCCCCGGTGGCCCGAGGACCGCGGCGTAGCGGCCGATGTTCATTGCTCCGCCCATGGAGATGGCGCACACCCCCTCGGCGGGCAGGTCCCGGCCGTACCGTACGGCCAGCGCCTCCACGGCCGCGAGGTCGCTCAGCCCTTCGAGCAGCACCGTGGTCCGTACGCCCAGCCGCTCCGCGAGCTCGCCCGCGGGCCCGCCCTCCGTCGACTCGGGCCCGCCCGCCGCCCACCCGGTGACCGCATCCCGGAATGCCCGCATGTCCGCCATGGGCCGATTCTGCTCCTGTCCGGGTCGGCACGGCACGGCGTTTTCGCGACCCGGAGGAGATGTCAGCCCGCCGGTCCTCGCCGGTCCTGCGCCAGGTCGATCAGCTGGTGCATCGTCGCCGCGGGCAGGGCCGGATTTGCCGCGGCGGGGAACGCACTCGCGGGTCGCGTGAGCCGCCTCAGCAGTTCCTCGGCGGGGAACCTCGGATCACGTACCGCCCACGTTCCCACGTCAGGATCGTCGGCCAGCCGCAGCAGCAGCTCGGGGCCCGCTTCCGGGTCGTCCAGGGCGGCATGGCGCAGCCGAGGATTGGGGTCGTCCGCGAACCGGGCGAGACCGGGCGCGGCGAAGTTCCGGCGGTGCCGCAGCGCGGACCAGTTCCGGTCCTGTGCCGTGGCGTACAGCTCCACCAGCAGGTCGTGCGGTGCGTCCTGCCACGGCCGAGGCGCCGGCAACTCCTCGAACTCCAGGAGACGTTCCAGGGCCGGCCCCGGCAGGGCCGGATTGAACGCCAACCCGTTCAGCCACGCCCGGACCACGTCGTCATCCGTGCCGGCCCGCCTCAGGTCCTCGTCCACCCCACTCATCCGGGCATTCTCACATCTCGGTGTCGCGCGGGCGCCGTTGCCGGGTCCTGCTCCACCCGGATCCCCCACCGTCGTCGACTCGCGCTATACGGGTCGCACGCCCCACCCCCCCCACTGACGGGCAGTCACCCACGTGAGCAACGAAGAGTCCAGGTCCCGGTCCGCCTTCAGCTGGGAGTCCACGACGGTGGGCTCCCTGGGCGGGCCGCTGCTCGTCTGTGCGGCCGACGCCTTCGCGGCCTGGGGCGGGGCGGTCCACGACGCCGACTACGAGCTGGATCCCGCCTGCGACTACGCCCGTGCCTGGTCGGCGGTCCATCCCGACGACGACGATCGCGAAGCGGCCTTCGTGCGGTTCGGCGACCGTGACGAACATGCCGGCCTGGTCTGGGAGATGGACGGCGAGGGCAGCGCCGCGGTCGCGTACGGCCGCAGCGGAGACGGGAGCGGCTCCGACGCCGACGGCTTGCTGCTCATGCGCACCTGGGTTCCCCGGGGCCGGGCGGACGCGCCGCGGCGGCGTGCGGCGGGGGCGTCCGTGGCGGGCGAGGAACAGGTGGGGGCGCTCGAACTCCGCACCGGTCGGGTCGTGGTCGCCTGGGCGGCCGTGGCGGCGAGCGAGGCCGGTCCGTTCGCGACACCGCAGGACGTGGACCACTTCGCGGGCCTGCACGCGGTGCTGCGGGTCAGGCCGGGCACGTACCGCGTCACCTGCGGCTGGCACGAGGGGCCCGGGGACGGTACATGCCCCGGGAGGAGATCGACGGATCGCCCCGGCCCTCCGCGGACGACGACTGGAGCTGTCGCTGGGTCCGCTTCACCCTGGCGGGCGACGCCACCGCCGAGGGGTGAACTCACCCACCAGCGCTGCGCGATCGGGTGGCCACCGGTCGCGCGTCGGGTGAGGATGCCGGCCGCCCGGCCCGCCGAAGAAGAAGTGCCGGCGGGTGAGCGTCCGGGAGCCGCCGCAGGCGGCGAGCCTGATCCTGGCATTTTCCCCGCTATCCCGGGAAGGATGGGGAACTTTCCGGTTATCCCATCCGAATATCCGAATGATCGGCCCGATGACGTTCAGGCCACGGTGATTGGTATCCGGACAATTCCCGGGTGGTAACTCCGCGGACCTGTCCGTACATATCGCCACAGACGCGGTGGTCGAAGCGTCGAAACGGCTTGCCGCCCACCGGTGCGAGTGCGCACTGTTGGGTGTCCGCGCCACTCGTAGCGCGGACTGTTCGGTCAAGTCGGGAGGGGAATTCTCATGCGCAAGGCACTGTCCATGACACTGGCCGCCGCGGCCATCGCCGTCGGCGGCTCGCTCGCCGGAGCCGGTACCGCCGGTGCTGCGGAGTCCGGCAGGAGCGTGGTGGCGGGCAACGGCACCGTCGCCGCCGCCGTGCAGGGCGTGAGCGGCCGTTCGATCTGCTACAAGGCCCATGTGCAGGACATCGGCTGGCAGAACTTCGTCGCCTGCAACGGGGCGGTCGCAGGAACCACGGGGCAGGCGAAGAACGTGGAGGCGCTCAACTTCGCCACGTCCGGCACGGGCGGTCTGTGCGCCCGCGCGCACGTGTCCAACATCGGGTGGCAGGCCTGGTCCTGCGTCTCGGACGGCCAGGACCTCTACATCGGCACCACCGGTCAGAACCTGCCGATCGAGGCGGTCGAGCTCAAGATCGGCACCGGGACCGTGTCGGCCAACGCGCACCTGCGCGACGTCGGCTGGCAGGGCTGGGTGACGAGCTCCTACATCCAGGTCGGCACCACCGGCCAGAGCCGGCCGGTCGAGGCCATCGCCGCCACGGTCTGACCCGTCCGGTCCGGTGGAGCGGGCACGAGCGCCCGCTCCACCGAGCCGGGCACGACCTCCCGCTCCACCGGACCGGTCACCGGCCGAAACCGTTCCGTGGAGCCGTCCGCGGCGGTCGCGGTGCGGGTGCGGGTCGGGCGGCTTACCGTCGTCGGGAGATCCGAGGAGTGGGAGGAAGCCGTGTCGGAACAGAAGATCACCACCTTCCTGTGGTTCGACCACCAGGCCGAGGAGGCGGCGCGGTTCTACACCTCGCTGTTCGCGGACTCGCGGATCGTCGAGGTCCAGCGGTACGGGGACGTGGGCCCCGGCAAGGCGGGCTCGGTGATGACGGTGGTGTTCGAGCTCGGCGGGCAGCGGTACGTGGCGCTCAACGGCGGGCCGCTGTTCCCGTTCACGGAGGCGATCTCGCTGCAGGTCAACTGTGACGACCAGGCGGAGGTCGACCGGCTGTGGGCGGCGCTCACCGAGGGAGGCGGGCAGGAGAGCGACTGCGGCTGGCTGAAGGACCGGTACGGGCTGTCGTGGCAGATCACCCCGCGGCGGCTGATGGAACTGCTCGGCGACCCCGACCGGGCCGGGGCGCAGCGGGCGATGCAGGCCATGCTGCGGATGAGGAAGATCGACATCCGGACGCTGGAGGACGCCTACGCGGACGCCGCCGGGAGCGGCCCGGCCTCGTAGGGGGGAGGGGCGGGAGGGCAGGCCCTCAGGCGCGGCCCCTCAGGCGCGGCCCGGGGCCGGCTCGGCCCCGGCGGGAAGGGCCGCCGCGCGGCGGGGGAGCAGTAGTGGGGTCGCCAGCAGGAGCACCCCGGCGAGGCCGATCGCGGCGCGCGGGCCGAGCAGGGTGCCCAGGACGCCCCACAGTGCCGTCAGGAGCGCGGTCGAGGCCTTGGTCGTCACCGCCCAGGCGGACAGCGTGCGGGCGACGCGGTCGGGCGACGTGCGTTCCAGGCGGAGGGTGGCGCTGATGGGGTTGAAGACCCCGCAGCAGAGGATCAGCCCGAACTCGACGCCCGTCACCAGCAGCAGCCCGCCGGCGCCCGGCCGCAGGAAGGCCAGGCCGACCGGCCAGACGGCGCGCAGCGTCCCGGCCGCGGTGAGGACCCGGTGCCGCCCGAACCGGCCGACCAGCGGCCGGGCCAGCCGTGAGCCGAGCAGGCCGCCGATCGAGGGCACGGCGAAGGCGAGGCCGTACTGCCACGGGGCGAACCCGAGGTGGCCGAGCATCAGGACGGCCAGCAGCGGTTCGGTGGCCATCACCAGGCCGTTGAACAGGGTGGTGTTGACCAGCAGCGGGCGAAGGGTCGCGTCGGCCAGGACGTACCGCCAGCCGTCGAGCAGGTCGCGGACCCGCATGCGGGGGGCCTGCCGGTGCCCGGGGGGCCGTTCGGGCCCGCCCGTCGCACGGATGCCGAGTGCGGAGAGCAGGTAGCTGGCGGCGTCGACCACCACGGTGGCCACCGGGCCGAGGAGGCCGAGCGCCGCGCCGCCCAGCGGTGGTCCGATGATCGTGGTCGTCCACGCCGTGGACTCGAACCGGGCGTTGGCGACGAGCAGGTCCCCGTCCGGCAGCAGCGTCTTGAGGTAGGCGCCGGAGGCCGCGCGGAAGGTGATGTCGGCCGCCGCGACGACGACCGAGACCAGCAGGAGCTGGACGAGGCCGAGCACGCCGAGCGCGTACGCGGCGGGGACGGTCAGCAGAGCGGCGAACCGCACCAGGTCCGTCGCGATCATCACCGGCCGCTTGCGGCGGAACTCCACCCACGGCCCGAGCGGCACCGCCACGGCCGCGCCCACCGCGGCCCCCACGCAGGAGAGCGCGGCGACCTCGGCCGGTCCGGCGTGCAGCACCCGGACGGCGATCAGCGGGAACGCACCGAAGGCGAGCCAGGTACCGAGCGCGCTGGTTCCGTACGCCGCCCAGAGCCACCCGAACGGCCGCCCCAGCCGGTGCCCGCCCCGCATCCGCGCCACCCTTCCCCGGTAACCCAGGACGCACCCCTACGACGCACCCGTACAACCGATGCGCGATCGGAAGCATCAAAGCGGGCGCGAAGCCCCGCGATCAAACAACCACTGCGCCACCGGCCACAACCGACGGTTGTGCCTCTAGGCTGGCGGCATGGACCTCGACACCGTCCGGACCTTCGTGGCCGCCGCCGACGCCGGGCAGTTCCGGGAGGCCGCCGCCGAGCTGGCGGTCACCCAGCAGGCCGTCTCCAAGCGCATCGCCGCGCTGGAACGCGACCTCGGCGTGCGGCTGTTCACCCGCACCGCGCGCGGTGCCGAGCTCACCATCGACGGGCAGGCGTTCCTGCCGCACGCCCGGGAGCTGCTGAGGGTCGCCGAGCGCGCGGTCGGGTCCGTCCGCACCGGGAGCCGTCCGCTGCGGGTCGACGTGATCTCCTCGCGCACCGCGGCGTCCGGGCTGCTGCGCGGCTTCCACCGGGCGCACCCGGACGTCGAGCTCGACGTCGTGACACTGTTCGACGTCGAGACGGCCGTCGCCGCCGTCCGGTCCGGGGCGATCGACGCGTCCTTCCGCGCCGTCGCCGTGCCGGGCCGGCCCCTTCCCGAGGACGTCGAGTCCGTCCGGGTCCTCGACGAGGCGCTCCACCTGCTCACCGGCCCCGCCCACGCGCTGGCGGGCGCCCGGTCGGTGACCGTCGCACAGCTCGCCGGCCACCGGATCTGGATGCCCGGCATCGTCCCCGGCACCGAGTGGGCCGCCTACTACGAGGACCTAATCGCCGAGTTCGGCCTCACCATCGAGGCGACCGGCCCCAACTTCGGCTCCGACGCGCTCCTCGACACCATCGCCGACACCCCGGCGCTGGCCACCTTCATGGGCGAACACACCCGCCTGGTCTGGCCCGCCGGTCACGGCCTGCGCCGCATCCCGGTGACCGACCCGGCACCGGTCTACCCGCACTCCCTGCTCTGGCAGCGCGACAACCCGCACCCGGCACTGGCCGCCCTCCGTGCGCACCTCGCCGCCACCGCGACCGGCCACGACGCCGCCGGGACATGGGTGCCGGACTGGGCGGCCCCGCGCTGACCGCGGCCGGACATCCGCCGTCGGCGGTGCCCGGCCGAAATCCGGTTGACCCGGGCGCGGGGCGACGCTGGACTGTGGCGGGCCCACGCGTCGTGGTGCCGTATCCAGGGGAGGCAGCGGCAGCAATGGACATTCGTCCCACCACCGACCAGGACCTCGAGGTCTTCGTCGACACACTCCATGCCGCGTTCGGACGCTTCCCGGAGTCCCCGGACCAGGACGGCGGCGGGGTCTTCTGGTCGGCGTACGAGATGGACCGCAGCCTGCTCGCCGTCGCGGCGGACGGGCGGCCCGTCGGCACCGCCGGCGCGTACTCCTTCGAGCTCACCCTGCCCGGTGGGGCCCTCCTGCCGACCGCCGGGGTCACCGCCGTCGGCGTGCTGCCCTCGCACCGCCGCCAGGGCGTGCTCACCACGATGATGCGGCACCAGCTCACGGAGCTGCGGGCCCGCGGGGAGTGCCTGTCCGTCCTGCTCGCCTCCGAGGCCGTGATCTACCGCAGGTTCGGCTACGGCCCGGCGACCTACACGGCCCGGCTGACGGTGCCGCGCCACCAGGCGGCCCTCGCCGTCCCCCGGGCCCGCGCGGCGGCCGACGCCCCGGCACATGACGCGGACACCGGCTCGATCGAGGTGCTGCGGCGGGCCGAGTGCGGCGCGATCCTGGAGGAGGTCTACGACCGCTACCGCCGGGCCCAGCCCGGCGCGCTGTCCCGGCCGCACCGCTGGTGGGCGTCGGGCGCGGGACAGCCCCCGATCTCCCCGGCGCCGCGCTACATCGCGGTCCACCGCGACGCCGACGGTGTCCCGGACGGGTACGCCAGCTACTCGCTCGGCGAGTCCGAGACCCTGACCGTCGACGAGACCGTCACCGCCGACGACGCCGTCCACACCGCCCTCGCCCGGTTCCTGCTCGCCCACGACCTGGTCACCAAGGTCGTGTTCAAGCACGTCCCGACCGGGCACCCGCTCCGCTGGCAGTTCGCCGACTTCCGTGCCGGCGAGGTGACCGGCGACACCGACTGGCTCTGGGTGCGCCTGCTGGACGTCCCGGGTGCGCTGACCGCGCGCGGCTGGTCCACCGACGGCGAGATCGTCCTCGACGTCGACGACCCGTTCCTCGGCGAGCACGGCCGCCACCTGCTGACCGTCCGGGACGGCAAGGCGGACTGCCTCCCGACGGACCGTGAGCCCGACCTGTCCCTGGACGTCGGCGACCTCGGCTCGATCTACCTCGGCGGCACCGCCCCGAGCACGCTCGTGCGAGCCGGACACGTCCGCGCCCACCACCCGGGCGCGGCCGCCCTCGCCGACGCGCTCTTCCGCGCCGAACGCCCCCCGCACTGCCTGCACTGGTTCTGACCGGGCGTCCGCCCGTCGGGCACGCACGCCACGCACCGCTCCCGCCCTCCCGGCCGTCCCCGGACGGCAGGGCGGGACCACGCGTCACCGCCCGGTACGGGCTCCGCGTCGGGCCCGCGCCCGGGTAGCCCCGGGCGTTGCCGAGCGCCGAGCCCTGTGGTCCGCCCGGGCGGGCGGGCCCGCCCGCCCGAGGCCGCCGGGCCGCGGCCGCGGTTCACACGACCTCCATGTCGACGTCCGCGTCCTGGGCTTGGGCCGGGACCTGGCCGGCCTGCTGGTTGTTCGCGTCCCGGAACGACTCGATCAGGCGGATTCCCTCGGCGTACGAGGCATGCTCGCCCGCCGCGTACCCGTACCTGCTGGGTGCGTACGCGCCGGATCCGCTGTGTTCCATCATCGCCCTCAGGACGTTCCGGGCCTGCGTCGGAGTGAGTTTGGATCCCTGGCCGAAGTACTGTCCCAGCGCGGTTTCGATGGCCAGCTTCCGGTTGGCCTTGCTGCCGTCGAAGGGCGCCGGGACGTTGGCGAGCACCTCGTCCAGCAGGTCGCGGCGGACTTGCAGCTGTTGCTGGTGCGCGGCGTTGATCGCCTCCACCAGAGCCCGGTCGGCGGGCGATGCCCCGGTACCGAGCTGGGTGCGGTCGAGCGACGGGTAGAGCGTCTCCGCGACGTACGGCCGGGAGTTCCAGAGCGAGCTCTGCTTGTCGAGGATGTGCCCGGCCGACGCGTCCGCGGTGATGTCGATCCAGCCCAGTTCCGTCCTCAGCCCGGTCGTGGGATCGGTCCGGGTGATCACCAGGTCCGGGCGGGTGGAGCCGTGGGTCACCTGGGTCTCGATCCTGACACCCGGCGGCAGCTGCGGAGCGATGTCGTTCGCGATCATCGCGGTCGTCATCGACTCCACCGCGTACCCGAACTGGGCCGGGAACCACTGCTCCAGCTCGGCGCGGCGCTCGGGGGAGGTGTTGGGGTTGACCCACTCGTTGTAGCTGTTCACCCAGCGAGCGGTGTAGCCGTCGAGCGGCGGAACCCCCGCCGGATTCGCCAGAGCCGTCCTGGCGGCCGTCTGTACCCGCTGGTCGATGGCGCCCGCGATCCCCTCCACCATGGTCTTGTCCTGCGGGGACAGCGAGTCGCCCGCGACATGGACGGACAGCACGCCGAACTTCGCCGCGTCCGACTCGAAGATGCTGTGGTCCATCTCGGCGGCGATGGTCTCCTCGTGCGGCCCCGAGGTGGCGGCCCAGACGTGCTGGCCCTCGGCCCACTCGCCGGGGAGCTTGCCGGGTTCCGCCTCCCAGGTCTGACGGGTGCTCGGGTCCGCCCACATCAGCTTGCCGTCCTGGCCGTGCACGAGGGCCACCGCGTGGCCCTCCTCGCCCGGCTTGCCGAACAGCACCGTCGAGAAGCTGCCCGGGCCGGCCTCGTGGACCTTCTCCAGCAGCAGGTCCACGCCGCCCTGGTCCACGCCCCACTTGTGCGGCGTGTCATGGCGCTTGAGCAGCGTCCAGGCGGGCGAGTCCTCCGGCCGTCCCTCGTACGGCCGGGCGGAGGGCCGCGGACGGCCGTAGTGCGTGTCGCGCAGCGCCTCGGTGACCTCCAGGCAGTTGTGCAGGTCGTCGCCGTTGATCGCGTCCCGGTGCGGGTTGACGGCCTCCAGCAGCTCGGGCGTCACCTTCGGGAACCGGCCCTCGCCCTTGCCGGCCAGGTGGTCCGTCAGCGCCTCAAACTGCTCGCGCGTCGGCGGCTGGAGACCGCGGCCCTCCAGCACCGCCGCGGTGTTCTCGTACGAGGGCGTCCGCTGACGCTTCGCCGGCGGAGCCGTCTCCTCCGACCGGACGTCCTCGTCGCGCGCACGCTTCCCGGACGGCCGTGCCGGCTCCGGGTGCGCCGGGGAGGGCTGCACGCCGTGCTCGGGCCGCGGCGACCGGACCGGCCCCAGCCGGAACCCGTCCGCACCCGGCTCGGCGGGCCGCCGGGAACGGGGACGCGCGATCGGCCGCGACGGATCGGACGGGGCGTGCGGCACCCCGGACGGGCCGGGACGCGCGGGCGCGCCGCCGTGCGCGCCCGCGCCCGCGCCGGGGTGCGCTCCCGGAAGCCCGAAGCCGGGCATGCCGGGCGGGCCGGCCTGCGGGGGCGGGGTCGCCGCGGCGTCGGCCGGCCGCGGCTGGGCAGCCGCGCCGCTGTCCGGTGCGCGCTCGGCGGGCGGCGGCGTCCTCGTCGGGCTCGGCCCCGAAGTGATCCGCGTCCCCTCGGGACGGTCGGACACCCCCTCCGGCGTCGGGGCGTGCTCGCCCGTCCCCGGAGCGGGCGTGTGCGGGGGAGCGGACACCCGGCCGCCGCCGCCACCGGCGGCGGCCTCGCCGACGGGCGGCGTGTGCGGCTCGGCCGACGGTTGCGCCCCGGCGGCCGGGTGCGCCCCGGCCGCAGGCTGTGCCCCCGCGGTGTCGTGGGCCCCGGCCGGAGCGTGCGCCTCGCTCGGAGCGTGCGCCTCCGGGGTGGGGGTCGCGTCGTGACGGGGCGGCGCGCCGTGCCCGGAGGCGTCACCGGTGTCCTGGCGCGGGGGTGCGGACGTGCCGGGGTCGGGGCGGCCGGGTGTGGTGTCGTGGGGCGGGGTGGTGGTCGCGCCCTGCTCGGGGTGTCCCTGGTTCGTGTCGTGGGCGGGTGCGGACGCGCCTGGGTCGGGGCGGCCGGGTGCCATGTCGTGCGGCGGCGTCGACCCGCCGTCACGCGACGAGCCCTCACGCGGCGGACCGGACGGCGCTTCCCCGTGGGTGACCTGCGGTTCCCGGCCGCCGACCGGCGACTCGGACGGGCCGGGGTGCGGACGGCTCTCCGGCGTCGTGCCCGGGGCCGGCCCGGTGTGCGCGGACGCCGGCCCGCCGGGCGTCTCCCGACCGGAACCGGGCGGGTGCGCCTCGCCGCGCTGCGGCGGCAGTTCGGCGCCCGGAGTCCCGTTCGTCGGGTGGGCCTGAGCGGTGGGCTCCGGGCTCGCCTGGTGCGGGTGGTCCGAGCCGGCGACCGGGCCGCCCCGGTTCGCGTGATCCGTCCCGAGCGGTGCCCTCGCACCGGTGTCCCCGCTCTCGTGGACCCCTGCGCGGAGGCCGTCGCCGGAATGTGCGGGCGCGACCGGCGGGGCCGTCGCGGCGGACGGCTCGTGGCCACGGCCGGCCCCCGAGGACGGGGACGAGGAGGGGGACGGGGACGCGTCGCCGTGTCCGGTCGCCTGCCCGGAAGCCCCCGGGTGACCCTGCGCCACGTGGCCGCCCGGCGTGCCGCCCGTCGCGGGACCGGTGGCGGGGGCCTCCGAGGCGGGCCTGGCGCCGCTCGGGGCGCCCGCCCCGACGGTCGCGGGCGGCCGTTCCGAGGCTCCCTGCCCGCCCGCCGCGCGGTCGGAGCCGAAGGGCACCAGGCCCTTCGTGCCACCGGTGTCCGGCGTCCCCCCGGCCTTCTCCGCCGACGGTCCAGGGCCGTGGTCCGTGGAGCCGGGGCCGCGATAGGCGCTGCCCGACCCGAGGTCCTTGCCACCGCCGAAGACCGGCTTGCCGCCGGCGTCCGACTTGCCGCCGCCGTCCGGGTGACGGCCGTCGGCGCCCGGCACCCCGCCGTGCGGAATCCCGCCGGTCGGTCCCTTGAAGTGAGCCCGGCCGGCCGCGGCAGCCGCGTGCGCACCGACCGCGCCGGCGCCACCCATCCCGGAGCCGAGCAGGCTGCCGCCCTCGACGTGCCCGGTGGTGATCAGCTGCGTCGCCGCGTCCGTACCGACACCGGTCGCCGCACCGTGGACCATCTTGCCGGGGACGGTCTGCATGGCCCCCGCCAGACCCATCTTCCCACCGGCTCCGCTGAGTCCCTTGCCGATCAGGTGGCCGGACGCACCGGCGACGGCGCCGCCGAGGGCGTTCTGCCCGACCTCCTTCATGTCGATGCTCTTGCGGTGACCCTCCATCACCTCGATGCCCTGGGCGAGCACGTTGATCGCCGCCATCTGCGCGGCCTGCTTCGCCGCGAACTCCAGCGCCTCCTGCAACAACTTCTTCAGGACCTGCTGCACGACGGCACGACTGACCCCGACGGCGATGGGGATCTGTGCCAGCGAAACACCGGCCGTGAACGGTGCCTCGGCCTCGGCCGTGGCGATCTCGAAGGCCAGGATGCCGAGTTGGGCGACGATCTGGATCTTCGCCGTCTCCGCCGAGTTCGCCATCGCCTCCAACAT
>NZ_JBIURH010000038.1:0-69080 GCF_044740765.1 Kitasatospora sp. NPDC088346 | reverse complement strand
GCCGACCGCCGGCTGGCCGACCTGCTGGACCACGGCCTGCCGGTCTCCCTCGGCGGCGCCGCCGGCACCCTCGCCGGCTACCTGGAGTACGCCAGGATCGACGGTGAGCGGCCGGACCGGGACCCGGGCGAGTACCTCGACCTGCTGGTCACCACCTACGCCGAGGAGACCGGCCTCGCCCGGCCGGCCCTCCCCTGGCACGCGCTGCGCACGCCGATGGCGGACCTGGCGGCCGCGCTGGCCCTCACCTGCGGGGCGCTGGGCAAGCTGGCCGTCGACGTCCAGGTGCTGGTCCGCACCGAGGTCCGCGAGCTGGCCGAGCCCGCCGTCGCCGGGCGGGGCGGCTCCTCGGCCATGCCGCACAAGCGCAACCCGGTGCTCTCCACCCTGATCCGCAGCGCCGCGCTCCAGGTCCCTCTGCTCGCGGCCGGGCTGACGCAGTGCCTGGTCGCCGAGGACGAACGCTCCGCCGGAGTCTGGCACGCCGAGTGGCTGCTGCTGCGCGAGTGCCTGCGACTGGCCGGCGGAGCCGCGCACACCGCGGCGGAACTCGCCGAGGGCCTGGACGTCCGCCCCGAGGAGATGGCCGCCAATCTCGGGCTGACGGGCAGCCAGGTCGCCTCCGAGCGGGTCGCGGCGGTGCTCGCCCCGCACCTGGGGAAGGCGGCGGCCAGGGAACTGCTGGGCCGGGCCTCGGCGACGGCCGAGGCCACCGGCCGGCCGCTGGCCGACGTCCTGGTCGCCGCACCGGAACTCCACGGGCTGCTCGGGGCCGAGGAGTTGGCCGCGCTCTGCGACCCGGCGGGCTACACCGGCGCCGCGGGCGCGCTGGTCGACCGTGCGCTGCGCGACGGTGCCGGCCCGGCCACGGGACGGCCGACCGTTACCGGGTCGGGACAGAACGCCGTGAACTGATCGCGCCGGCGCGGCGTGTGATCGGAGGTGAGGGCCGCCGCCCGGCCGGGCCCACCCCGCAGGAGGACTCATGAACCCGCACCCGTCCAAGGTCGTCGTGGCGCTGCTGGCGACGGCGGTACTCGGCCTGGCCGCCACCGGCTGCTCGGGAGGCGGCAAGAAGGACACCGCCCAGTCGGCCAAGGGGGATTCGGCCGCCGGCCGGGGTACGGGCGGCGGTGCCACCACCGGCACCGCCGCGACCGGGTCCCCGGCCGGCGGCGACAGCGGCAGCGGCAGCGGCAGCCCGAACCCCAGTGGGAAGCCGTCCGACTCCGACCGCTGCCACACCGCCGACCTGCGGGCCGACATCCAGATCCAGCCGGACCACCCGGGCTCGGCCATGCTGATGCTGGTCAACAAGGGCACCCGGACCTGCACCGTCTACGGCTACGCCGGGCTCGGCGGGCTGCTGGCCGACAACAGCCCGGTCGTGGTCGGCACCACCCGGGTCCCCCAGCCGGGACCGCCGACCCGGACCACCCTGAAGCCCGGCACCACCGCCTTCGCCGGTCTGGCCTGGGCCTCGTGCAGCAAGTCCGACCCGGACTGCAAGGTGCTGGCGGGCCTCACCCTCACCCCGCCGGACGAGACCACCCAGGTCATCGCCTCGGTGCTCGGCACGGACGGGAAGCCGGTCAACGCGCTGGCCGTCTCCGCCGCCGGGATCCGGGTCGGCTCGCTGCAGCCGTCCCACCAGGGCGTCCTGCTCCCCTGAGCGGGCGGCTCCCCGCGGCCGCCGTCAGGCGTCGGTGCCGCCGGGGCGTCCCGGGGTCCGGCCGGACCAGCGCGGTTCCACCTGCTCCCAGGCCGGTTCCCAGGCCGCCAGCGCCCGCCGGTCGAGCACCCGGGACCGCACCGCGCACGACGCCCCGGCCGCCGTCGCCAGCGCGGACGAGGTGAGCAGACCCGTCACGAGCGCGCTCAGCGCGATGTCCGTCCCCGAGCGGGGCCCGGGGGACGCCTGCCCGGCGTCGTCGACCCAGATCTCCACCCTGCTGCCCGCAGCCGTACCGGGTGGGACGGCGACCCAGCCGGTGACCTGCCCGGCCGACGGGTAGGTCCAGGCCGCCTCGACCAGCACGCTGTCGCTGCCCTCGACCCCGGAGCCGGCCGGGGTGTCGGCCGCGTCCCCGGCCTGCGCCGCGGTGGTCGCGGCGACCCGGTGCCGGTGGTGGGCCTGCTCGTCGGCCGTGTTCAGGCCGTCGCGCCAGGCCAGCGCGGTCAGGGCGAGTCCGGCCACGACCGAGGCGGCGAGGGCGAGCACGAACCAGGCCACCAGGCGGCTGCGGGCCCGGTCGGAGGCACGGCAGAGCGGGTTGCCCTCGCGACCCGTGGCGCGGCGCAGCTGACCGCGGAGCGTGGCGGGCCGAGCCGCCCGGCCGGTCCTGGCTGGTCTGCGCGACATGGTGCTCCTCCTCGGCGGGGAGTTGCCGGGTACCGCACCGCGGACCGGAGCACGCGGACGGACCCGACTTCCAGTCTCACCCGTCCGGCCCATCGGGGCACCCAGGGCGCGGTCCGCCCGTCCCGCCCGCGCGGGTCCGCCGTCGAGGCGCACCATGGACACAGGGCGTCCCGAGGAGGCGCGGCATGATCCACCAATGGCACCACGGGGGCATGAACGGCTGGGGGTACGGCCTGGCGGCCCTGCTGCTGATCGCCGTCCTGGCGGCCGTCGTGCTGCTGGCCGTCCTGGTCGCCCGGCAGGCCGCCGACCGGCGCCCGGCGGCCGGACGGCAGGGGCCCGCCGACCCGGAGGCGGCCGCACAGCGGCCCGCCCCCGAACGGCTGCTCGCCGAGCGGTACGCGCTCGGCGAGATCGAGGACGAGGAGTACCGGCGGCGGCTGGCGGTGCTGCGTCACCGCGAGTGACGGACCGGCCTCACCGTGCGGTGAGGCCCCGTCCGCGTCGGGCTCAGGGCGCCGCGCGCTCGGCCATCGGCAGGCGGGTGCCGTCCACCTCCAGCACGCAGACGAGGTCCTCGCGGGAGCCCTCCGGATGGTCGATCAGGAGGTCGAACACCCGAGTCGGCTCCCCGGGCAGCTCGCCGGAGAGCAGTTCCGCGGCGGAGGAGTGCCGACGCCGGCGCTGATGGCCGACCTCCTTGCCGTCGACCAGCAGCTCGTACTCCGTCCTGCGGCCGTCGCGGACGGTGAGGGTGACCGAGTGGCCGGCGTGGTCGGTGTGGAAGCGGCGCTGGCGGCTCATGGCTGGCTCCCGTCCGGGGGCGGTGCGTCCGTACGGGTCCATGCTCCACCAGCCTGGTGCGGTGCGCCGCCCGCGGCGGGACGGGCCCTCGGGTCAGGCCCGCCGGCGCAGGGCCAGCGCCGCCAGCAGCGCGGCGCCGTCCGCCAGCACCGCCTCGTCGAAGGCCGCCTCCGGCGAGTGGTTGTACGGCGCGGTGTCCGGGTCGCGGCCGGGCAGGGTGGCCCCGAGGAAGAAGTAGGCGCCGGGCACCCGGTTCAGCACGAAGGAGAAGTCCTCGGAGCCGGCCAGCGGGTCGGGCAGTTCGGTGCAGCGGTCGGGGCCGAGCAGCTCGCGGGCGGTCTCGGCCACGAAGGCCGCCTCGGCGGGGTGGTTCACCGTCACCGGGTAGTCGTGCTCGTAGGCCACCTCGACGTCCAGGCCGTGCGCCTGCGCGATCCCGCGGACCACCCGGGGCAGCACCTCGGCGGCCCGGGCGGACGACTCCGGCGAGAAGCTCCGCACGGTGGCCGTGAAGGCGGCCTCGTCGGGGATCACGTTGTGCGCGTCGCCGGAGTGGAAGGTGCCGACCGTGACCACCACCGGGTCGAACGCCGGGAACGTCCGGGTGACCGCGGTCTGCAGGGCGGTGACCATCTCGCAGGCCGCCGGGATCGGGTCGAGGGCCGCGTGCGGCGAGGAGCCGTGGCCGCCGCGGCCGCGCACCACCACCCGCAGCCGGTCCGCCGCCGCCATGATCGGGCCCGGCCTGATCCCGGTGACCCCGCTCGCCAGCAGCGCCGAGGAGACGTGCAGGGCGTACGCGGCGGCGACCGGGCGGTCCGGTCCGGCGGCCGTCAGGACGCCCTCCTCGATCATGATCTCGGCGCCGCCCTCGCCCTCCTCCCCCGGCTGGAACATCAGCACCACGTCCCCGGCCAGCTGGTCGCGCCGGTCGGCGAGCAGCCGGGCCGCGCCGACCAGGACGGCGGTGTGCAGGTCGTGGCCGCAGGCGTGCATCAGTCCGGGCAGGACGGAGGCCGGCTGGCCGGCGGGGGCGCGCTCGTGCACCGGCAGGGCGTCCATGTCGCCGCGGAGCAGCACGGTCGGGCCGTCACCGCCGCCGCGCAGGACGGCGGTCACCGAGTCCAGGGCGCAGCCGGTGGTCACCTCCAGCGGCAGGCCGTCCAGGGCGTCGAGCACCTTGCGCCGGGTGAGCGGCAGCCGCAGCCCCAGCTCGGGTTCGGCGTGCAGGGCCCGGCGCAGGGCCACCAGTTCGGGTTGCAGGGCGTGGGCGGCTTCCAGCAGATCCATCTCGGGACTCCTCGCACGGGGACGACGGGACGAAACACGGGGGGGTGGCGGGGGCGACCGGCGTTGCGGGCGCGACGGTCGGCACGGGAGACGGCGGGCGTTACGGAAGGCGGCGGGCGTTACGGGAGGCGGCGATCGAACGCCAACCCAACATCTTGAAGTTTCACTCGATCGAGTAGCAGTGGCTCCTCCGGACGGCTCAGGGGGCCGGTGAAGATCTAGTGTGCCGCTTGGGCGGATCGGTGCGCCATCCCCGCCATCTCGCCTTTGCCACACCCCATCTGACGCTCCGCCACCTTCGCGGGTCGGCGTGACGAAACCGGACGAAGGAGCCCTGCCGATGCCCGTGGACACGAGCCCGGAGACACAGCAGGTACAGCAGCCGCAGTCGAGCCTGACGACCGCGGCCGCCCGAAATCTTGCCACCACCACCAAGTCCGCCCCCCAGATGCAGGAGATCACCAGCCGCTGGCTGCTGAAGATGCTCCCCTGGGTGCAGACCGCGGGCGGCGCCTACCGGGTCAACCGAAGGCTCACCTACACCGTCGGGGACGGCCGGATCGAGTTCGTGCAGTCCGGCCCCGAGGTCCGGGTGATCCCCCGGGAGCTGGGCGAGCTGGCCCTGCTGCGAGGGTTCGACGACGTCGAGGTGCTGACCGCGCTCGCCGACCGCTGCGTCCAGCGGGACTTCGGGCCCGGCGAGGTCCTGGCCGAGCGCGGCACCCCGGCCGACGAGATCCACCTGATCGCCCACGGCAAGATCAACAAGGTCGGCACCGGCAAGTACGGCGACACCACCGTCCTGGAGACCCTCGGCGACGGTGACCGCTTCGGCGAGCAGGGCCTGCTCGATCCCGGTGCCAGCTGGGAGTACACCGCCACCACGCTGACCGCCGGCACCGTCCTCACCCTCTCCCGGCGCGAGTTCGAGGCCGTCCTCGGCGGCTCGGCGGCGCTGCGGGCGCACCTCGACGAGTTCCGTTCGCTCCCGCTCCAGCGGCAGAACGAGCGCGGCGAGGCCGAGATCCCGATGTCGGCCGGCCACACCGGCGAGTTCGAGCTGCCCGGCGCGTTCGTGGACTACGAGCTCAAGCCGCGCGAGTACGAGCTGAGCATCGCCCAGACGGTGCTGCGGGTGCACACCCGGGTCGCCGACCTCTACAACCAGCCGATGAACCAGACCGAGCAGCAGTTGAAGCTCACCATCGAGGCCCTGCGCGAGCGCCAGGAGCACGAGCTGATCAACAACCGCGAGTTCGGCCTGCTCAACAACGCGGACTTCGGCCAGCGGATCCAGACCCACTCCGGCCCGCCCACCCCGGACGACCTCGACGAGCTGCTGAGCCGCCGTCGCGACTCGGAGTTCTTCCTGGCCCACCCGCGCGCCATCGCCGCGATCGGCCGCGAACTCAACTCCCGCGGGCTGTACCCGGACCACGTCGACCTGAACGGCCACAAGGTGCCGGCCTGGCGCGGCGTGCCGATCCTCCCGTGCAACAAGATCCCGATCACCAAGGAACACACCAGTTCGATCCTGGTGCTGCGTACCGGCGAGGACAACCAGGGCGTGATCGGCCTGCACCAGACGGGCATCCCGGACGAGTACCAGCCGAGCCTGTCCGTCCGGTTCATGGGCATCGACGAGAAGGCGATCATCTCCTACCTGGTCACCGCCTACTACTCCGCCGCGATCCTGGTGCCGGACGCGCTCGGCGTCCTGGAGAACGTCGAGATCGCGCACGGCCGTAACTAGTGGACATTTCACCAAGTTGACAGGACGGCAGGCGGCTCGGGCGAGCCGCCTGCCGTCGGTCCGGGCCCGGTGGTCGCCGCGGGACCGAAGAGCACCCGTGCGCCCCGGGCCGCCGCGAGCGGAACCGGGGTGCACCGGGGAGACCAGCCGCACCAGAGGCATCAGGAGTACCAGGAGCGCCAGGAGAGGGGTACGGCCGTGCGCAGAACAGTCGGTCCGGTGGGTGTCACCGCCGACCAGCCGGTGCCGGCGGGCGGGCCGCCGCAGCGCGGACCCCGGTTCCCGGGCCCCGGCCCGGCCGCCCACCGCCTGCGGCTGGCCGGGGCCGCCGTCGGCATGGCCGCCGTCTGCACCGTCCTGGCGAGCGGGGCGGCCGCCGCCGCGGGGGAACGGTCCGGCACCCACGGCCCCGCGCACCCCGGGCCGGTCGTCGAGGTCTGTCTGTCGATCCACGCCGGGGTCTCGGGCACCGAGGTCGACCTGGACCTCCGGGTGGAGCTCTCCGGCGGCCGGCACCCAGGGCACCACCACCCAGGCCCGCCACCGCGGCACTGCCCCACCCCGCCGCCCTGCCCGAAGCCGACGCCCACCCCGACGCCCACCCCGACCCCGACTCCGACGCCCACGCCGACACCCGCCCCGGTCCCGCGGACGACCCCGCCGCCCGCGCCCGCGCCGAGTCCGCCGCCGAGCACGCCGCCCCCGCCCGTCCGGAAGCCCACGCCGCGTCCTCCGACACCGACGGCCGGCCGCCCGGCACCCGTGGTCGCCCCGCCGCTGCCGGAGCCGAGCCCGCCCGCGCCGGCCCCTCCGACCCCCGCACCGAAGCCGATCCGGCTGCCGCCGCCCCCGCCCGCGCCCGAGGCCAAGCGGCACCAGAACACCCCGCCGACCACCACCATGCTGCTGGTGACCGTCCCGGCGGTGCTCGCCGCAGCCGCCCTCAAGCCGCGTTCGCGGACCGCCCGCGGCGGTCGCGGCGGCAGGTCCTGAACCGGCCTCACACCGGTACACCGCCGTCTGTCTGGACAGGAGTTTTGCCATGTCGGAGTGGTTGGCCCTCGCGATCGCCATGCTGGCGGCGTGCGCCGTCGTGGTCGCGGTCGTCTTACTGCGGCACCGTCGGGTCGCCGAGGACGACGACCCGACGGAGACCCCGGACGTCATCGAGTACATGACGATGATGATCGGCGTGGTCTACGCGATCGTGCTCGGCCTCGCCATCGCGGGCGTGTGGGAGGCGCGCAGCGCCGCCCAGGACGACATCCTGCGCGAGGCCCAGTCGCTGCACGAGGTGAGCGAGCGGGCCCAGGTCTATCCGGCCGACTACCGCGACAAGCTGCGGGCCGACGTCGACGCCTACGTCACCTTCGTGGTCGACACCGAGTGGACGCACATGAAGGAGCACGGCGAGATCTCCGCGCAGGGCACCCGGCTGCTGGCGCAGCTGCGCGCGGACGCCGCCGGGCGCACCCCGCAGAACGACCTGGAGGCCCAGACCTACCAGCCGATCCTGGACCGGATCGCGATCGCCGACGAGACCCGCAACTCCCGCGGGCAGAGCACCGGGCCGACCATGCCCGGGGTGGTCTGGTTCGGGCTGATCGTGGGTGCGCTGGTCACCGTGGGCATGATCTTCACGCTGCAGATCCGCCGCTCGCCGCGCGAACTGTTCCTGGCCGGGGCGTTCAGCGCGCTGATCGGCTTCCTGCTGTTCCTGATCTGGGACTTCGACGACCCCTTCGGCCGTGGGATCTCGGTCACCACCCAGCCGTTCCTGGACCTCTTCCCCGGCCTCGGCGGGCCGAGCTGACCGGACCGAACGGGTCCGGACCGAACGGCCGGGTGACGGCGCCCACGGGCGACGGCGCCCGGCCGTTCCGCGTGCCCCGGCCACCGCCGGTGACGGTCGGGGGCCGTCGGAGGCGGTAGGAGTCGGTCGGAGGCGGTCGGTGGCGGTTGCCGGCCGGGTCTACACTGGGCGCTGTTGTGCAGGCACCTCGTTCGGTGAGGCGTCGCCACGGACACAGGCCACTGACCCCACGACGTCGAGAGACGCCCAGGTTCAGGACAGGTCTCCCCGGCCTAAGGGGTGACCCCAAGTGGCTGCACCCCCCGGGTGCTACGCCGTGGCGTGCCAAAGCTCTGACGAGTTCAGGGGTGCCCCACCCGTCCGCGGTGTTCCGGCCGCGCCCGGGGGAGTCTCCTGTGTGCCGTGCCCCGGCGACCCGTGCGGGCGCCCCGACGGCGAGGAGGTGAGAGCGGTGGAGTGCAGTAGTCCGGGTCGAAGTCGGCCCCAGCCCCGGACGTTCCCGTCCTTTCCCGGCACCCCGTACCGCTGCCACCGCCCGTCGTCCGTCCGCCTCCCCCGCTCCCTGCGCTGACCCCGGCAGGACCGTGCGGGGTGCCTGCGCCCGGACCTCGGAAGGCAGCGCTCCGGTGCCGCTCCCACCCGCCTCCCCCCGTGGACGCCGCCGATCGGCGCCGCCGGGCTCCGGGCGGCCACCGATCCGTGGAGGTTCCTGCCATGTCCGACTGGCGTGTGCGCGCGGTGCGCGCGAGCAAGCGTCCGTTCAGCCGTCCCGCCGGGCCGGTCCCCGCCGGGCCGACGCCGGCGCCCGAGCACTCGATGGACCCGAGGCCGGAGCAGCGGACGGAGTCCGTCTCCCTCGAACGCTCGGTGGTGGACGCCGCGGTCTACCGCGACGGCCGCCGGATCGACGCACCGGCCAGCCTGTCCGAGATCTACCAGCAGGTGCCCGGCAAGCCCGGCACGATGACCTGGATCGGCCTGTTCCGGCCCGCCGAGGCCCAACTGACCGAGGCCGCTGAGCGGTTCGGGCTGCACGAGCTGGCCGTCGAGGACGCCATCGTCGCCCACCAGCGGCCGAAGCTGGAACGTTACGGCGACACCCTCTTCGTGGTGCTGCGCGCGGCCCGCTACCTCGACGACGCCGAGGAGGTCGACTTCGGCGAGATCCACCTCTTCGTCGGCCCCGACTTCGTGGTCACCGTCCGCCACTCGCAGTCCCCCGACCTGTCCGCCGTCCGCCGGCGGCTGGAGGACGACCCCGGGCTGCTCGCGCTCGGCCCCGAGGCGGTGCTGTACGCCGTCCTGGACGCCGTGGTCGACGGGTACGCGCCGGTCATCGCGGGCCTCCAGCACGACATCGACGAGATCGAGACCGAGGTCTTCGGCGGCGACCCCGGCGTCTCCCGACGCATCTACGAACTGTCCCGCGAGGTCATCGAGTTCCAGCGGGCCACCCGGCCACTGCTGGACATCATGGCCAACCTGGAGGCGGGCTTCGAGAAGTACGGCACCGACGAGGAGCTCCGGCGCTACCTGCGCGACGTCGCCGACCACGCCACCACCGCCGCCGAACGGGTCGACGGCTTCCGCCAGATGCTGCAGAACATCCTCACCGTCAACGCCACCCTGGTCTCCCAGGCCCAGAACGAGGAGATGAAGCTGCTCGCCGAGGCCGGGCACGCCCAGAACAACGAGATCAAGAAGATCTCCTCCTGGGCCGCCATCCTGTTCGCCCCGACCCTGATCGGGACGGTCTACGGGATGAACTTCGAGCGGATGCCGGAGCTCAAGTGGGCCTTCGGGTACCCGTTCGCGATCGCCCTGATGGCCCTGGTCTGTGCCAGCCTCTATCTGGTCTTCAAGCGCCGCGACTGGCTCTGACGGCCCGTCCGGCCGGGCGGCCCCGGCAGCCCGGGCGGCCCGGCGACGCGTTCAGAGCCAGTCGTTGCGGCGGAACGCCCGGAAGACGAAGACGCAGACCGCCGCGATCACCAGCAGGACGGCCGGATAGCCGAAGGTCCAGTGCAGCTCGGGCATGTACGTGAAGTTCATGCCGTAGATCCCCACCACCATGGTCGGCACCGCGACCAGGGCGGCACCCGCACTGATCTTGCGCATGTCGGTGTTCTGCTGGAGCGACAGCCGGGCGACGCTCGCGTCCAGGATGCCGGAGACCAGTTCGTCGAAGGACGCGATCCGCTCCTTCGCCTGGAGGTGGTGGTCGGCGACGTCGCGCAGGTACGCGGTCAGGCCGGCCGGCACCTCGGGCAGCGAACCGTCGGCCAGCCGCCTCAACGGGACCCCGAGCGGCACCACGGCCCGCTTGAACTCCATCAGCTCCCGCTTGAGCTGGTAGATCCGCCCGGCGTCGTCCGTCCGCTCGGGCGAGAACACCGCCGTCTCCAGCTCCTCCACGTCCCGCTCGAAGGCGTCCGCGACCTCCAGGTAGTGGTCCACCACGTGGTCGGCCACCGCGTGCAGGACCGACACCGGCCCGAGGGCCAGCAGCTCCGGGGCGGCCTCCATCTCCCGCCGCACCCCGGTCAGCGCCGGGGCGCTGCCGTGCCGCACCACGATGGCGAACCCCGGCCCGGCGAAGACCATGATCTCCCCGGTGTCGACGATCTCGCTGGTCGCCGTCACCCGGTCGTGGGCGACGTAGACGATCGTCTTCAGCACCAGGAACAGCGTGTCGCCGTAACGCTCCAGCTTCGGGCGCTGGTGGGCGCGGACGGCGTCCTCCACGGCCAGCGGGTGCAGCTCGAAGGCGGCCGCGATCTCGGCGAACTGCTCGGCGGTGGGCTCGTACAGGCCGATCCAGACGAACCGGCCGGGCTGCTCGCCTATCCGCCTCAGTACGTCCGCCAGCTCCACCCGGCCCGGCAACCGGCTGCCGTCCTCGTACAGCGCGCAGTCCACGACCGTCTGCGAACCCATCACGCCACCACCCTCCGGACCCGGCACAGCGCCGCGCAGCCCACGGCGCGCCAACCTACCCGCCCGGACCGGCCCGGGTGAAGCCGGTCGGGGCGGCACCCCGGGAGACAGGGCGAGCGGCAGGGCGAGCGGCGGGGCAGGAGGCCCGGCGGGGGCCGGGCCGGGGCCGACGCGCCGGTCAGCGGCTCGCGGCCGGGGCGGCGGGTCCGGTCGGCGGGTGGGCCGGCAGCCGGGCCGGCAGGTGCCAGCGGTTGCGGCGGTGCAGGTCCGCCAGGTCCCGCTGGAGCGCCGGGCGCGGCACCGCGAGCACCGGGCAGCCGGCCCGCCGGACGCAGTACGCCGTCACCGACGGCCGCAGCCCGCGGCGCAGCAGGCCCCCGCCGGCCCCCACCACGAGCAGGTCGCCGGGCCGGTCGGCCGTCCGCACCAGCACCTCGCCGGCGTCGCCGCGCACCGCGCGGGCGGAGAACCCGACCCCCGCCGGGGCGCCGCCGAACGCCTCGTCGAGGGCTTCGGCCAGCCGGGCCGCGGCGGCCTCGCGCCAGGCCGTCAGCAGGGGCGGGCAGGGCGCCAGCCGGTAGCCGTGCTCGCCGCCCTGCGGGACCCAGGCGAGCACGGCCAGCACCTCGGCGCCGCGGGTCACGGCCTCGGCGACCGCCCGGTGCAGGGCGGCCAGGCTGCCCAGCGACCCGCTCACGCCCACCACGACGCGGCGCCCGCCGCCGGTGTGCGGGTCCGCGCCCACGGCTGCGTCCTGGTACGTCATTTCCGTTCCTCCGTCGATTCGGCCGCCATCAGCCAACCGGCCGCGTCGCCGGGACGGGCCCGCCGTTGACGCCTCCCTGACGGGCCGCCCGGGTTTTCGAACGCGGCCCTGACGGTGCCCGGCCGCGGGGGCGCACCGGAGCACTGCTGAACGGCGGCCGCGGCCGCACGGCCACGCCGCGCAGCACCGCCGCGCAGCATCGCGGCACAGCACCGCGGCGACGTGACGCCGCAGCGACGACGTCAAGGCCCTGTCAGGACCGGAGGCCGGGCGGTCAACGAACCGTCAGGACGCCCGGGCCGCAGGCCGGCGGACGCCTAGCGTCGGAAGAGTCCGCCCCCGGGCTCCGCCAGGACCCGGGCTCATCTCCGCCAGCCTTCGGAGTGCTCACGTGACCAGCTCGGAACCCGCCCCCGCGGAGCCCGTCGAACCCCGGCCCGTCCCGCCCGTCCTTCCCGCCCCGCCCGTGCTGCCCGTCCCGGCCGTGCTGCCCGTCCTGCACGTCCCCGTCGGGAACGGCGGGAACGGCGGGAACGCCCGCGCGCTGCGGCTGTTCCGGCAGCGCGACGGCGGCCGGTGCGCGGTCGCCTTCAGCTCCGCCGCCGCCCTCACCGCGCTGCTGGGGCCGGCGCAGGGCGCGGTACGGCTGTCCGAGCCCGCGCTGCGGGCGCTGGCCGCCCCGCTCGGGGTGACCGCCCTGGTGGTCGACCCTCAGCTGGTCGCCCCGGCGGCCGCGCCGCCCACCCCGGTGGTCGGACCGACGGCCCGTCCGCTGCACGCCCTGGTGCGGTTCTCGCACGGGCCGGTGCCCCTGGACTTCGAACGGCTGGCCGCCCGGGTCCCGGCCGTCCGGGCGGGGCTGGCACTCGCCGGCGACGTCGACCTGGAGCTGCGGCTGACCTGCGCCGACCGGCACGAGCTGGCGTCGGTGGTGGCCGAGCTCCGCCGGGCGGGCGCGGCCGGGATCCGGGTCGACCTGGTGCTGCGCCGGCTGCTTCCGCCGGCCCCCGTGCTCCCCGCCGCGTCCCTGCCGAGGAGCGCCGCCGCATGACCACCGTCGACCGCACGCCCACCGTCCACGGCACCACGCCGGCCGCCCGCCGTCCGACCGCCGCCGCCGACCGCACGGCCGCAGACAGTCGCCCCGGCGACGGCCGTAGCCCCGCCGAAGGCCGCCACCCGGCCGTGGGCGGCCCCTGGCCCGCCTCGGCGCGGACCGCGCCCGGCGGCGACCTCACCGTCGGCGGGGTCGGGCTGGCGGAGGCCGCCGACCGGTTCGGTACCCCGCTGTACATCCTCGACGAGGCCGAGGTGCGGGCGCGCTGCCGGGCCTATCGCGCCGCCCTGCCCACGGCCGGCGTCCTCTACGCCGCCAAGGCGTTCCTGTGCAGCGCGCTGTGCGACTGGATCGCCGAGGAGGGGCTCGGGCTGGACGTCTGCTCCGAGGGCGAGCTGCGGCTGGCCGCCGCGGCGGGATTCCCGCCGGAACGGATCCTGCTGCACGGCAACGCCAAGAGTCCGCAGGAACTGCGGCTGGCCCGCCGGCTGAGGGTCGGCCGGATCGTGCTCGACGGGCCGGCCGAGATCGCCCGGCTGGCCGCCCTCAGCTGCCCGCAGGCCCCGCAGCGGGTCCTGGTCCGCGTCGTCCCGGGCGTGTCCGCCGGGCACCACGAGGCCGTCCGCACCGGTGTCGCCGGGCAGAAGTTCGGCTTCGCCGTCGAGGGCGGGGCCGCCGCGGAGGCCGTCCGGCGGGTGCTGGACCGGCCCGGCCTGGTGCTGACCGGGCTGCACTGCCACCTCGGCTCGCAGATCGACGCGGTCGGTCCGTACCTCGACGCGGTGGACCGCCTGGTCGAGCTGCTGGCCGGGGTCCGCGACCGGTACGGCGTCGAGCTGCCCGAGCTGGACCTCGGCGGCGGGCACGCCGTCCGGTACCTCGACGGCGAACCCGCGCTGGACCCGGGCGAGTTCGCCGCCCGGGTGCCCGCCCGGCTCGCCGAACGGTGCGCCCGCCACGGCCTGGCGGTGCCGCGGCTGCTGGTCGAGCCGGGACGGGCGGTGGCGGCCCCCGCCGGGGTCGCGGTCTACCGGGTGCTGACGGTCAAGCACACCGCCGACGGCAGGGTCTTCGCCGCCGTCGACGGGGGGATGAGCGACAACCCGCGGCCGGCGCTGTACGGCGCCCGGTACTCGGTGCGCCTGGTCGGCCGCGCCTCGCCCGCACCCGTCCGGGAGATCGACGTGGTGGGCCGGCACTGCGAGGCGGGCGACGTGCTGGTGCGGGCCGCCCCGCTGCCCGCCGACCTGCGGCCCGGCGACCTGCTCGCGGTGCCCGCGGCCGGTGCGTACCAGCTCTCGATGGCCTCCGGGTACAACCTGGTCGGCCGGCCCGCCGTCGTCGCCGTCCGCGACGGCCGGGCCCGGCTGCTGATCCGGCGCGAGACGGTCGAGGACTTCCGGCTCCGCGAGGTCGGCCGCTGACGGCGGCCGGCGGAACGGGCCGGCGGGAGGGGCGCGCGGGAAGGGGCGCGCGGGAAGGGGCCTGCGGGGCTGGTGGGAAGGCCGGGGTGAGGGCCGTCCGGTGGGCCGTCGGAAGGCGCGGGCCGACAGGCGGGCGGCGGTGCCCGGTGTCAGGCTGGCTCCCGACGGCCCTCTGAAAGGAGTCCTCCATGATCACCACCGACTTCGTGCCCGGCTCCCCGTGCTGGCTCGACCTCGGCGCACCCGACATCGACGCGGCGACCGCCTTCTACACCTCGGTGTTCGGCTGGGAGGCCCGGACGTACGGCCCGGACGCGGGCGGGTACACCTCGTTCCACCACGGCGGGAAGGCGGTCGGTGCGGTCGGCCCGCTCAGCGAGCAGGGCGCCCGATCGGCCTGGATGCTCTACTACCAGACCCCCGACGCGGATGCGGCGGCGCAGACTGTGGAACGCCTCGGCGGCACCGTCCGGGTCCCGCCCACGGAGGTCGGCGAGGACGGGCGGATGGCCCAGTTCACCGACCCGCAGGGCGGCCAGTTCGCGGTCTGGCAGCCGGCCGCCCAGGCGGGCCTGGAGGCCGTCGACGAGCCGGGCACGCTGAGCTGGACGGAGCTCTACACCACCGACGCGGACGCGGCCCGGCAGTTCTACGGGGAGCTGTTCGGCTGGCGGACCGAGGCCATGGCGATGCCCGGCGACGAGGGGACGTACTGGCTGATCAGCCCGGCCGGACTCCCCCAGGAGCGGATGCAGGGCGGCCTGCTCCAACTGCCCGCCGAGCACCTGGCGCTGACCGGCGGGCGACCCTACTGGCACCCGGTGTTCGCGGTGGAGGACTGCGACGCGACGGTCGCCGAGGTCACCGGCAACGGCGGCAGCATCCAGATGGGGCCGGCGGACGTCCCCGACGTCGGCCGGCTGGCCGTCTGCGTCGACCCCGCCGGCGCGGACTTCGTCGTGCTCCGGTCCTCCTCCCCGAACTGACCCGCCGCCCGGGTCGGAGCAGGACCGCACCGCTCCCGGACCGACCGGGGACCGCACGCCCGGGAGTGCCATGCGCCACCGCCACAGCTTCCACGCCGACCGGGCGGGACACGCCGTCACGGTGAACATCCGGTCCGGCTGGATCACCGAGACCGAACTGCTGGTCGACGGCCGGGAGATCGCCTTCCACCGCGAACACGGGCCGGGCACCCTGCCGCGGATCCTGTCCGGCACCCTGCCCGGCCGTCCCGACGAACCGTTCCGGGTCCGGATCGACCGGCCCGCGGCCGGCTCGTCCGCCCTCCGCTGCGAACTCGGCCCGGACGGCGACACCCAGCGCATGGCGGAGACCACCGCCGCGCCGTGAGCGCCGGCCGCGCCTCCTCGGACGACTGCGTCACAGATCCGTTTCGCGGACGGCATCGCCGCGAAAACTCCCGGGGTCGGACGGACAGCGGCAGGCGGCGCGGGAGGACCAGCGGTGCGCGGAGGACGAGCGGTGCGCGGAGGACGGGTGGCCGTGGTGGGCGGGAGCGTGGCGGGCTGCGCGGCCGCGCTCGCCGCGGCACGGACGGGTGCGGACGAGGTCGTGGTGTTCGAACGGGCCGCCGGACGGCTCCAGGACCGGGGCGTCGGGCTGGCCCTCCACAACGACCGGTACGCCGAACTGGAGGCCTCCGGCCACGTCGACGCCGGCATGCCCTGGGTCCAGCTGGCACGCCGCCCCTGGGTGGTGCGCGACGGCGAGCGGCGCGCGGGCCGGGAGATCGGGGTGCTGCCGTTCCCGTTCCGCTCGTACAACTGGGGCTCGCTCTGGCAGGAGCTGCGCAGCCGGATCCCGGCCGGTGTCGACTACCGCGGCGGCGCCGCCGTCGACCGGGTGGTGCCGGACGCGGCGGGGGCGGTGGTGTGCCTGGCGGACGGGAGCGAGGAGCGCTTCGACGTGGTGATCGGCGCGGACGGCTACCGCTCGGTCGTCCGGGCCGCCCTGTACCCGGACGCGGTCGCCCGCTACGGCGGCTACCTGGCCTGGCGCGGGACCCTGCCGGCCGACCGGCTGCCCGACCCGCCGGAGGCCTTCGACGACCGGGACGCGACCACGGTGGTGTTCCCCGGCGGACACATGATCGTCTACCGCATCCCCGGCCCCGGCGGCACCGGCACGGACGTCAACTGGGTCTTCTACACCACCCCGCCCGCCTCCACCTCCCTGCCCTTCGCCGACCCGTCCGCCCCGCCCGGACGCGACCTCACCGCCGAACTCGCCACCCACCAGGACACCCTGGTCGAACGTCACTTCCCGCCGTACTGGCAGGAGGTGGTCCGGCTCACCGACCCCGACAAGGCCTTCGTCCAGCCGATGTACGACATGGCCGCACCGCACTTCGCCCACGGCCGTCTCGCCCTGGTCGGCGACGCGGCCTCGATCGCCCGCCCGCACACCGGCAGCGGCGCCATCAAGGCCCTCCAGGACGCCAGCGTGCTCGAATGCGCCCTGGCCGGCGCCGCGACCTGGGAGGAGGCCCTGCACCGCTACGACGCCGAACGCGCCCCCGTCGGCCGCGCCGTCCTCGAACTCGGCCGCACCCTCGGCCGGGCCCAGGTCCAGGAGACCCCGCAGTGGGAGACCATGGACCAGCCCGCCGTCGAACGCTGGTGGCAGGAGGCGGGCGGAGGCACCGGCTTCGGCGGCCACGCCCTGCGCGGCTGACGACCGACGGGCCGGGCCGGCGGCCTCACGGCCGGTCGCGCCGCAGCGTCACCGGCAGCGCGAGCAGGGCGCGGCTGCGCGGCGAGGCCGCCCGGGGGAGCGTCTCGGGCACCTCGCCGAGGGCGAGGTCCGGGAACCGGCGCAGCAGCGTGGTGACCGCGATCTCGTTCTCCAGCCGGGCCAGCGCCGCGCCCACGCAACGGTGGGCACCGTGCCCGAAGGCCAGGTGGGACCGTTCGGCGCGGCCCGGATCGAACACCTCGGGCTTCTCGAACGCCGCCGGATCGCGGTTGGCGGAGGCCCAGCACAGCCAGACGCGCTCGCCCGGACCGATGACGGCACCCGCGATCTCGACCTCCGTCAGCGCGAAGCGACGCACGGAGAGCATCGCCGGCGACTCCCGGCGCAGGACCTCCTCGGTAACCTGACCCACGGTCAGCCGGCCGCCGCGCAACTCCGCGGCCCGGACCGGATGCGTCAGCAGGGCCAACACGGTCGCGGCCAGCGTCGCGGCGGAGTTGTGGTAGCCGCCGAACAGCAGGAGGAAGGCCATCGCGAGGAGTTCGTCCTCGCCGAGGCGCTCACCCCCGTCCCGGGCCGCGATCAGCTCGGAGAGGACGTCGTCGGCGGGCGCGGTGCGCTTGGCCGCGATCAGGCCGGCCAGGAAGCCACGCATCGACCTCATGGCCGCACGGGACCGGTGTGCGGCGTCCGGGTCGGGCGAGAGCAGGGTGTCCGTCCAGGTCCGGAAGTCGACACGGTCGCCCTCCGGGATGCCGAGCAGGTCGCAGATGACCGCCATCGACAAGGGCTCCGCCAGATCGGCCACGAGATCGGCGCTCCGGCGACCGGCAAGGCGGTCGAGCAACCCGTCCGCCGTCCGCTGCACCTGGTCGCGCAGGATTCGGACGCGGCGAGGGCCGAAGGCACTGTTCACGAGTCCGCGCAGCCGGGTGTGGTCGGGGGCGTCGGAGTTGAGCAGGTGTGAGTCCAACTCGGGCGGCAGCGAGTCACCGGCTCGCCCCTTCGTACGGGCGTGGCGCTTGTTCAGCGAGAGCCGGGGGTCCGCGGCGGCCGCCCGCACCTCCCGGTACCCGGTGACCAGCCACACCGGTGCCCCGTCGGGTGCGACCGCCCGGTGCACCGGCCCCCGGCGCAGGAGGGCCGTGTAGGAGGCCTGCGGGTCGGCGAGGAAGGCCGCGTCGAGGACGACGGGTGGTTCGGCGGCCGGCACGGGTTGGCTCCTGTCGGTCCGGGGCGCGGTGTGCCGAGCGTAGCCGCGCCGGTGGACCACCCGGCGTGCTGCCACCCCGCGGCGGCCGGGCGCCCGGCCGCCGTCCGGGTGTACCTCGTTCGGGGTGGGCGGCTGTTCGGGCTGTTGGGTGATCGGATAGTTACTCTGCGAGCACGGCCCCTGCCCCAGGGTGACCGGAGCGTGGCGGAGAGGGAGTCCGAATGCGGATCGCGGTGTGTCAGAACAAGGGCGGCTCGGGGAAGTCGGCGATGGTGGTCAACCTCGCCGCCGCTCTGGCCGAGGCCGGCGAGGAGGTGGACGTCGCCGACGTCGACCCGCAGGGGAACGCCTCCCGGCGGCTGGGGGCCCGGCCGGAGCCGGACCAGATGACGATCAGTGAGGCGATCAAGTGCGACGCCCTGGGCGCGGCCAGGGACGCGTACGTGCCCTGCGGCTGGGGCGGGATCTACGGCCTGCGGATCCGGGTCCTGCCGGCCCGGTTCGAGCTGGAGAACCGAATCTCGGAGGCCGGCACGGTGGGCGCGGTGAAGCGGCTCCGGCGGGCGCTGGCCGGGTGCGACGACCGGCGGATCACGCTGCTCGACTGCCCGCCGTCGCTCGGGCACCTGACCCAGCTGGCGATGGTGGCCGCGGACGTGGTGCTCATCGTGGCCGAGCCGGAGTTCGACGGGATCGAGGGCGCGGTGCGGGTGCTGAACTTCGTCCGGGACCACGCCGACGACCTCAGCAACCCCCGGCTGCGGGTGGCGGGGGTCGTCCCGTCGCGGGTGCGCACCGGGCTCGGGGTGCACGACTTCCAGATCGAGGGGCTCGACTCCTGCTTCCCCGGCCTGGTGTGGGCGCCGCACATCCGCGAGCGGGCCGTGGTCAAGGCCGCCGCCGACTCGGTGGCACCGCTCCGCTCACTGCGGACCGTTCCCGCCCGTGAGGTCGCGGACGACTTCGCCAAGCTCGCCACGAAGGTCAAGGACCTCCAGGAGGCCGCCGCATGACCGAGCGCCCGCGCCTTCAGCGCCCCGACTCCACCGCGACCCTGGCCGGGCCGGAGACCCTGCTCATCGGCAACCGCCCGGGCAGCCGCCGTACCGCCGCCCGGCCCACCGAACGCGCCGACGCGCCGGACTCCCCCGCCGTGCCGGTCCGGCTCTCCGAGTGCACCCTGGCCGAGCTGGAGGCGCGGGTCGCCGCCGCGCAGGCCGAGGGGGTGGAGGCGGTCCGGCAGGCCGAGGCCCAGTTCGAGGCGGACAAGCAGGCCGCGCACGTGCGGTTCGCCCAGCACGCCGGGCCGGCGCTGTGGGAGATCCACGACCGGAAGCTCTACCGGGCGACCCACGCGACCTGGGACGAGTACCTGACCGAGCGCTGGAACCTGTCCCGGTCCTACGCGCACCGCCTGCTGGAGATGATCCCGGTGCAGGCCGCACTGTTGCCAAATCCGGCTTTTGGCAACCTGGTGCTGCGCGAGTCCCAGGCCCGGGTGCTGGTGCCGGTGCTGCGCGAGTACGGCGCCGAGCAGGTCCGGGAGGTGGTGGAGAAGGTCCTCGCGCACGGCACCAGGCCGACCGCGAAAGCCCTGACCGCGGCCCGCGCCGAGCTCGGCTACGCGCCCAGCAGCGGCACCGAGTGGGAGCGCCGTGAGCCGGCCGACCGGCCGGTCCCCACCCCCGACGTGGACGAGAGCAGGCTGGCCCTCGGCGACCTCGAACGCCTCGCCGGGGTCCTGCGGGCCGCGCTGCGCGACCTTCCGCCGACGTTGCCGGCCACCGCCGCGCACGCCTTCCCCGAGGAGGCGGAGGCCGCCGTGGCCGACCTCCGCCGGCAGCTGCGCCGGGCGGCGGCCCTGGTCGGGGCGGACCTGGTGGACCGGCGGCGGCGCCCGGCGGCCGACGGGCGCTGACGGGCGCTGACGGGCCGGCGCCTGGGCGGGCCGGGTGGCGGCGCGGCGGCGGGGCGCCGCCGCGGCGCCTAACCTGGAGGTCGGGAGCAGGTGCGGCAGCGACCGGCGGAGGGACCGCGGATGGACCCACGGCTCGGCGAGGTGAGCGGCCCGGCCCGGCTGGCCGGGCCGGACGAGGAGATCACCGCGGCGGAACTCGGTCTCGCCGCCCGCAACCACGGCCTGCCGCTGGAGGCGATGGTCGACGACCTGACGCCGCCGGGCCTGCACTACGTACTGGTGCACTACGACATCCCCCGGGTCCGGCCCGGTGCCGGGTGGCCGGTCACCGTGGGCGGGCGGGTGCGGCGGCCGCTCACCCTCGACGTCGCCGAGCTGCGGCTGCGCCGGCCGGTCACCTGCCGGGTGACGATGGAGTGCGCGGGCAACGGCCGGGCCCGGCTCCGGCCACGGCCGATCAGCCAGCCGTGGCTGGTCGAGGCGGTCGGGACGGCCGAGTGGACGGGCGTTCCGCTGCACGAGGTGCTGGCCGGGGCCGGAGTGGCGGAGGGCGCCGTCGAGGTGGTCTTCACCGGCGCCGACCACGGCGTCGAACGCGGCGTCGAGCAGGACTACCGGCGCAGCCTCCCGCTCGCCGAGGCGATGCGCCCCGATGTGCTGCTCGCGTACGAGATGAACGGCCTGCCGCTGCCCCCGCAGCACGGCCACCCGCTGCGGCTGGTGGTCCCGGGCTGGTACGGCATGGCGCACGTCAAGTGGCTGCGGGACATCAGCGTGGTCGACACGCCGTTCACCGGGTTCCAGCAGGCGACGGCCTACCGGATCCGCGAGTCCCCGCAGGACCCCGGGCGGCCCGTGACCAGGATCGCGCCGCGCGCGCTGCTCGTCCCGCCCGGCTTCCCCGACTTCCTGACGCGCACGCGTGTCCTACGGCCCGGCCCGGTCCTGCTGGAGGGGCGCGCCTGGTCCGGCACCGCGCCCGTCCGCGCCGTCGAGGTGAGCACCGACGACGGCCGGACCTGGACGGCGGCGGACCTGGACCCGGCGGGCGGCCACCCGTGGGCGTGGCAGAGCTGGCAGGCCCACTGGACGGCCACCCCCGGCCACCACGTGCTCAGTGCCCGGGCGACCGACGCCGACGGGCACACCCAGCCGCTCGACCAGGCCTGGAACACCGGCGGCTTCTGCAACAACGCCGTCCAGCGCGTCCCCGTCCTCTGCCTGCCGGCCCCCGACCCGGACGGCGAACCGGGCTGAGCGGACGTCAGCGGCCCTCGGCTGCGGCCCGGTCGCGCGGCAACCCCGTCCGGCCGGATGTCCGGGCCGGTGGCGCGCTCGGCGCACGGCAGCCGGTCTGACGTCCGCCCGCAGCACGGGCCTTCCCGACCGTTCTGCCTGGAAGGCCCGCTCCGCCGTCTCCGGACCGGATCGGGGCGCGGTTCACACCTGCGCGACTCGGATGCCGCCGGACCCGGCGTCGAGGACACCCTCGGTGCGGAGGTGTTCGACGTCGGCTTCGAGGCCGGCCCTGGTGTCCCTCGTCACCCGACGCCACCCGAAGAACTCCGACACCTGGCGGACCAGCTCGTCCACGGTCATCCCGGGGCACTCGGCCGCGAGCTCCCTGAGCGCGAGCCTGCGCTCCCGCGGCGCAACGTGGGCGAACTTGCGCGGGGCGTCGTGCTCGGGATGACGGGCCTTCGGTCCGTCATCACGCACCGCGTCGACGAACTCACCGTCCAGCGTGACCCGTCCGGTCCGTTCGAGCCCGTGCAGGACGGCCCGGATGTTGTCACGGATTCGTGTTCCGGCCCGCCCGGTACCCCAGGCCTCACGCACGCGCTGCACCAGCAGGTCTCCGTGGATGGGCCCCTCGGCGGCGATGATCGTCAGCAGCACCCGTTCGACCGCGGGTCGGGCCTCCGGAGTGTGCAGCTCGTACCGCACGTGCACGGAACCCCGGTAGGTCCGATAGGGAGAACTCCAGGGCCGGTCGGGCGCGGCAACGGGCACCCGCTCGGGTTCGACGGACGTCGCCTGCTTCGGCACCCGGACGGGGCCGGCGGACGGGCCGGCTCCTGCGTTCCCGGCTTCCGTGTCCCCGTCCGCGACCACGGGGTCGGCGCGGTCCGTCGTCGCCCGAGGCGCCTCGACCTGCCCGGAGCCGGTCGGAACCGACAGCGGTCCCCGGGAGACGGCCTCCTCCACCGCTTCGCGCAACCGGAGCTCGGCGGCGGCGCGGCCGCGGTACCAGTCCGTCCCCCAGATGCGGTGGAGTCTCCAGCCGAGGCCGACCAGCACCTGTTCACGAAGCCGGTCCCGGTCCCGTGCGGCCCTGGAGGAGTGGTACATCGCACCGTCGCACTCGATGCCGAGTGCATAGGCTCCGGGCAGTTCCGGATGGCGTACACCGATGTCGATGCGGTAGCCCGCGACTCCGACCTGCGGCTGGACCCGGTAGCCCCAGTCGCGCAGCACCCGCAGCACGGACTCCTCGAAGGGGCTGTCCGGTTCGGCGTCCTCCTGGATCACGTCCCTGGCCAGGACGGCCGGTCCGTGCTCGGCGTAGTCGAGGTAGCGCTTGAGGTGCTGGACGCTCTCGTTCGGGCTGTCGGCCAGGCTGTTCCCGTGGAAGGAGGCCACCACCTCCATCCGGTGGCGGGCGCGGGTCACGGCCACATTGAGCCGGCGCCAGCCGCCGGCCTTGTTGATCGGGCCGAAGTTGAGGCCGAGCCTGCCGTGCTCGTCCGGGCCGTACCCGATCGACATGATCATCACGTCGCGCTCGTCGCCCTGGACCGATTCCAGGTTCTTGACGAAGAAGCCGTCGAGCCGGTCCTCCGTGAAACGGTCGTTCAGGTCCGGACGCCGGAGCCGTGCCTGCTGGACGGCCTGGTCGATCGCGGACGCCTGGGCTTGGGAGAGCGCGACCACGCCGAGAGTGCGACCGGGACGGGTGTCGAAGTGGTGGATCACGCGCTCGGCCACCAGGTCCGCCTCGGTCCGGTTGTCCCGTCGCCCACCCCGGTCGTAGACGCCGTCCGCCCTGAGGAACGCGACACCCACGTCGTTCCCCTCCTCGAACGCTCCCGGGAAGGTGACCATGGCGTTCTCGTAGAACGACCGGTTGCTGAAGGTGATCAGATCCTCATAGCGACTGCGGTAGTGCCACCGCAGTGGAAGCTCGCGCATCGCACCCGCCTTGCAGGCATCGAGCAGCGACTCGAACGAGTCGGGGACGTCCTCGCTGTACTCCTCGGTGTCGTCCTCGACGGCGGAGTCGAAGAAGGCGGTGGGTGGGAGCTGCTTCGCGTCTCCGGCGACGACCAGCGAACGACCGCGGTAGATGCAGTTGATCGCGTCGCTGGGACGCACCTGTGACGCCTCGTCGAAGACGACCACGTCGAACCGGTAGTCCGACGGCAGGAACTGGCTGACTGTCAAGGGACTCATCATGAAGCACGGCTTCACCGGCAGCACGACGTCCCGGGTCTTCCCCAGCAGGTCACGGACCGGCAGGTGCCGGCTCTTCAGTTCCGCCTGCCGGATGATCACTCCCGCGGCGCCGGCGCCCAGACGGCGCGGCCGGCGCCGGTTGCACGCCTCGATGACCGCTCCTCCGGCGGCGGCCACCAGCCGGCGGTCGGCCTCCTGGTAGTTCGCGACCCTCGCGTCCAGGTCGGTGGAACGGGTGGTGCGGAGCCGGTCGTCGGTCGACAGGATGCCGTCGGCCCAGGACGTGAGTACCGCCAGTTCGACCACCTCGGGCAGTTGCTCGGGCCGGACGCCGCGCTCGGCCGCCCGGGCCACCACGTCGTCCACACCGTGGCGGGCAAGCGACGCGAGGCCGTCCCGGTACGCCTGCCATTCCTCCGGCCCGCGCCGATCGGCGACCAGCTCGTCCACGGCCTCCTGCGCCTGCTTCATCGGGCCCGACAGCCGAAGCCACAGCTGGGAGCTGCGGGACGGAGCGAAGAGACCGCGCAGTGCCGTCGCCGCCGTGGACCACCGGGCGATCCGCTCGTCCGTGGCATCGCACCAGTCCCCCAGCGCCTCCCGAACGCCCGTGGCCAGCAGGTGCGGCAGCTCACCGGGTTCCGAATCCTCTGCCAGCAGGTCGGCCGGGCGTCCTGCGCCCCAGTCCGCACCGGTCAGTTCCGCGATCCGGTCGGCGGTGACCAGCGCGGCTCGGAGTGCGGGAAGACCGTCCTCGTCGCGGGTGGCGCGGACACCCAGGAGGGGCTCGTGTTCGGCCGCCACGCGGGCGACTTCGGCGGCTGCCGACTGCCACGCCAGGGCCTGAGCGAGCCTGCCGACGAGCGATTTGTGCCAGGTACCGTGGTGGGTCAGCGCTGCCACCGCCGCGCGGTCGGCCTTGGCCCGGGCGGAGTAGCGCGTCAGCAGGCCTCGGTGCTCGGTCTCGAAGCGCCGGATCAGACCGCTCAGGTCCGCTGCGCCGAGAACCTGCGTCCCGAAGACGTCCGATGCGGCGGCACGGGCCCGAGCCTCCGCGGCGAGGGAGAGTTCCAGGCTCTGCGCGGCCTGGTGCGCTCGGCCCAGGGCGCCCGGGTCGAACCACGATCGCGGCGGGCGGTGCGGCGCGGACGTCAGGTCGGCCAGTTCGACGAGCGCGAAGGCGGCGTCGGGCGTCCTCGGCGCCGGCGCCCCGAAGAGCTCGGCCAACCGGCCGAGCGCGTCCGGCAGCCCTTCCGGCAAGGCCGCACGTGGAGTGCCGGGCCGACCCTGGAGGCCACCACGCAGTACGCGGACGAGCCGGTGAAGCTCGTCGACGGTCCGCTGATTCGGGACGACGTCGGCAAAGGGGTAGCGCTCGGCAGCGGTGTGCACCGCTGCGAGTGCGTCGACGGCTTCGTCGGCGACGGTGAGGGCCGCCGGCCCCTCCAGTCCGCGCCAGACGAACGCCTCGCCCTCGGCGACCGGACGCCAGGCACGGCTCACGGCCTCTGCCGCGGACGTCAGTGCCTGAAGCGCTCCGGCGCCGAGCCGGGCCACCGACCCGGAACCGTGCTGACTCAGCGGCAGCCGGGGCGTGCCCGCCTGATCCAGCAGGACCAGGCGGCCCAGCACGTCGTGGAGGGTCCGCTGCAGCGGCGCACGGACCTGGTTCATCGCGGCGGCGTACGCGGACAGTTCCTCACGCAGTCGGCGCGCCCGGTCCAGTTCGTGCTCCGACGCGCCGGCCAGCCGTGCCTCGGTGGTCAGCACCCGGGCGAGCTCCGTCGCCACGGCCTTCCGGGAGGTGTCGCCGCTGTGCAGCGACAGGACGAAGTCGCCGAGGCCGACACCGCGAAGGCGATTTCGCACCACGTCGAGTGCGGCCGCCTTCTCACTGACGAACAGGACGGTCTTCCCCGCGTGCATCAGTGCAGCGATCATGTTGGTGATGGTCTGGCTCTTGCCCGTGCCGGGCGGGCCGCTCATCACGAACGACCGGCCGTCGAGGGCGGCGGCGATGCACTGGCGCTGCGAGGCGTCCGCGTCCAGGACGAGGGGGGTGCGCTCCGGCAGCTGGATCTCGTCGATCCGGTCGAGCGCCGGCGGTTCGAAGTCGATCAGGTCCCCCGGCAGTCCCGCATCGGGGCCCAACGCGACGGCCCGCACCAACGGGTGGGCCAGAATCTGCTCCTCGTTCTGGTGGAGATCCTGGTACATCGCCTCCTTGTAGGACGCGAACAGGCCGATGACCATGCGCTCCTCGACCCGCCAGCCCTGCCGCGCGTCAGCGACCCGGCGGGCGGCGGTCATCACGGCGGGCAGGTCGGCGATGTCGGTGTCGAGCACGGAGCTCCAGTCGATCCCCATCCGCTCCAGTTTCACCGCGAGCGCGGGATTGTGGATCCGGTCCTGATCCTCCGCCGCGTGCAACCTGACGCTGCCCCGGCCGGTCCTTCGCAGTTCGACCGGGAGAAGCAGCAAGGGGGCCGAGCAACTCTCCTGAGCGCCTTCCTCCCGCCAGTCCAGCATGCCGACACCCAGCCAGAGCACCCAGAGACCGTAGTCGTTGAACATCTGACCCGACTTGCTGCGGAGTTGGTGGAGAGCCGCGTTCAACGAGGACTGGGTGGTCTTCTGGGTGACCAGTCCCCGTCGCGGCGGCGCCTCCCGGAGGTCGGACTCGTCGACGACCGGTGCGAAGTCCCACCCTTTGGACAGCCCCGCCACCAGTTCAGCGGCATCCGGCGCGTTCACCTCCAGGGTCGCCGTCCTGGTGTGCCGGAAGTTCAGCAGCCGGTTGCGTCCCCCCATGTCCAGCAAGGACGTGCGCCAACCGGTGAGGACGAGCTTCAGGCGATCGAGCCCGGGATCGCCACCGGCTGAGCGTGCGGGGCGTTGGATCGGCCGATCATGCATGGGTGCGGCTACCTCCGGAGGCCGGGCGCACCGCCGGAGTCAGTCCGCCGTCCGGCTGGTGTACGTCGTCGGGATGCACACGTTCTTACCAGTCCACCGCGGCGCCCCGCACCCGTACGACCAGATCGTTCTCGACATAACTGCCGTGTCTTGACGCAATATTGGCGCTACGTCAGATCGAATCCCCGTTCGAGGTCAGATCGCCGGTGCGATGTCAGTTCGCCCCCGGCCCTTCCCCGGCGTCGTGGACGCAGCGGGCGACCTGGACGCGGTTGGTGACCTCCAGCTTCGCGAAGACGCTGCCCACGTGGGTCTTCACGGTGGCCACGCCCATGAAGAGCAGCCGGGAGATCTCGGTGTTGGTGAGACCCTCGGCGACCGCGTGGGCGACTTCGCGTTCGCGGTCGGTGAGGCGGTCCAGCAGGGCTCGGGCGGCCCGGCCGCGGGAGTCGTCCGGGGCAGCGGTGACGGCGGCGATCAGGCGGGTGGTGACGGCGGCGGACAGGATCGGCTCGCCGGCGGCCACCTTGCGGACGGCGAGGACCAGGTCGGCCGGCGGGGTGTCCTTGAGCAGGTACCCCGCCGCGCCGTGGCGCAGCGCCGTCAGGACCGTCTCGTCGGTGTCGAACGTGGTCAGGATGACGACCCGGGCGGTGGCGCCCCGCTCCCGCAGCCGGCGGGTGGCGGCGAGCCCGTCCGTCCCCGGCATCCGGATGTCCATCAGGACGACGTCCGGCAGCTCGCGTTCGACCAGGTCGACGGCCTGGTGCCCGTCGGACGCCTCGCCCACCACCCGGAGGTCCGGGGCGCCTTCCAGGATCATCCGCAGGCCGGCCCGTACCAGGGGGTCGTCGTCGGCCAGCACGACCCGGACGGTGGTCACACCGGCCACGGCAGGCTCGCCCGCAGCACGAAGTCCCCGTCGCGCTCCGTCCCGAACTCGACGGTCCCACCGTCCGGTTCGGCCCGTTCGCGGAGCCCCGCCAGGCCGACCCCCGCCGACGGCAGTGCCAGGCCGGGCCCGGCGCCGACCCGGTTGCGGACCTCGATGCCGAGCCGCCCGCCCGGCGCACCGGCCAGCCGTACCCCGACCGCCTCGCCGGGGGCGTGCTTGCGGGCGTTGGTCAGCGCCTCCTGGACGACCCGGAACGCCGTCCGCGACACCGTCTCCGGCATCCCGCCGAGGCCGGACCCGGTGCCCCCGGGCAGGCCGGAGGTGTCGAGCCGGACCACCGCACCGGCCTCCCGGGCGTCCGCGAGCAGCGCTGGCAGCTCCGCCAGCGTCGGCCGGGACCGCTGACCGCCCTCCGCCGTCGGACCCTCCCGGAGCACGCCGAGCACCTGGCGCAGCTCGGTCAGGGCCAGCTGCGCGTTGCTCTGGATGGTCCGCGCGGCGGCCGCCGTCTCGGCCCGGTCGAGGTCCTCCCGGAACGTCAGCACCCCGGCGTGCAGCGCCACCAGGGAGATCCGGTGCGCCAGGTCGTCGTGCATGTCCCGGGCGATCCGGGTGCGCTCGGCGTCGCGGGCGGCGCGGGCGGCCAGCGCCCGTTCGCGCTCGGCGGTCAGTGCCCGCTCGTGCAGCGAGGCGAGCAGTTCGCGGCGGGTCCCGAGGTAGCCGCCGGTGGCGGCGGCGGCCGCGTAGACCGCCAGGACCACCAGGACGTCGGCCGCCACCGAGGGCGCGCCCCCGTCCACCGCGGGCGACAGCCACGGGCGGTACACGCCCTGCGCGAGCGCCGCGCCGACCGCCGCCAGCGCCCCCGCTCCGAGGATCCACCCCCGCCGGCGCCCGGTCGCCATCGACCCGACCGCCAGGACCACCGCCCCCAGCCCCGCCACCGAGACCGGGGCCACCGCCACCGCCGCGTACGCGACGGCCCGCGGGAAGCGGCGCCGCAGTGTCAGCAGGGCCAGCGCGACCACGCCGAGCAGCAGGTCCAGCAGCAGGGCGGTGCCGACGCGTTCGCGCTGCGCCGGTGCGGGCGTCCCGGAGAGCAGGACGGCGGCGTGCGCGATCCAGGCGATGCCGCCGACGGCCGCCGCGAGCAGGTACGGCCACACCCGTGACCAGGCTCGGGGCGGCGCGTCCGGCCGAAGCGGCTTGGTCGGCGGCGGTGTTCGAGTCGTCATGGGGCCACAGCGTAGGGGGCCGCGGCAGCCCGCGGGACCTCCCTGCGGCTGGGCCGTCTCCACCCTGGGGTGGAGGCGGTTCCCGCCCGCGGCGGGAGGTCCGGGCCGGGCCGGGCCGGCAGTCTGTTGGTCACCGGAGGCGACCGGCCGGGCCGCGGGACGGCACCACCCCGGCACCACCCCGGCACCACCCCGGCGCCAGCACCAGCGCTGGGCACCGACGCCGGCCGCACGGCCCACCCCGACCACGCCGCAGCGCGACGAAACGGAAGCAGGACGATGAGCACACACCGCAGGACAGCGACGACCACGGGGGCCCTGTTCGTCCTCGCGACGGTCACCTCGATCGCCGGACTCCTCCAGTACGGCCCGGTCCTGGACCACCCCGACTACCCCGTCACAGGCCCCGCCCACGCGACCCAGGTGGCGGCCGGGGCGTTCCTGGAGGTGATCTGCGCGTTCGCGGTCATCGGCATCTCCGTCACCGTCTTCCCGCTCCTGCGGCGGTACCGCCAGGGGTTCGCGCTGGGGTACGTCTGCTTCCGGCTGCTGGAGGCCGCCGTCATCCTCGTGGGCACCATCAGCCTGCTCTCGGTCGTGACGCTGCACCAGGACTTCGCCCGGACGCCGGACGCCGACCCCTCCGCGTACCTGGCGGTCGGACGGGCCCTGGTGGCGGTCCACGACTGGACCTTCCTGGTCGGCCCCAACCTCGCGCTGGCCCCGAGCACCCTGATGCTGGCCTGGTTCCTGTACCGGACGCGGGCCGTACCGCGCCCGGTGGCGCTGCTCGGTGTGGTCGGCGGCCCGCTGATCCTCCTCTCCGCCGCGCTGGTGATGTTCGGCGTCTACGACCAGCTCTCCGGCTGGGGAGCGCTGTGCGCGCTCCCGGTGTTCGCGTTCGAGATGACGCTCGCCGGGTGGCTGCTGGTGAGGGGCATCGACCTGCCCGCGGCCGGCGCGCGGCCCGCCCCGCCCACCCGGCCCGGGCCTCACCCGATGTCGACGACCCGCGCCCACGCGGGCGGCGAGTTCGGCGCGTAGTCCGGATCGTCCTCGCGCCACGACCTGCCCCCGCGCGGCCGGGGGAACAGGCCCACCACCGTCCGGCACGCCGGCCGGTGGTCCGGCCACGGAGTCTGACCGTCCGTCAGCACCACGACGACGTCCGGCCGGGGCTGGAGGCGCAGCGCCCGCGCGAAGCCCGTCCGCAGATCGGTGCCGCCGCCGCCCAGCAGCGGGATCCCCTCGGCGCGGCACAGCGGGTGCACCACCCGGGCCGCCGCGTCGCACGGCAGCACGGTGACCAGGTCCCGGCGGCCGCCCACCGCCCGGGAGATCGCCGCGACCTCCAGGAGCGCGCTGCCCAGTTCGGCGTCGCTGACCGACCCGGAGGTGTCGATCACCACGGCGACCCGCGGCGGCCTGCGCCGCAGGCTCGGCAGGACGGCACCCGGCACCCCCGCCGAGCGCCGGGACGGCCGGCCGTACGTGTAGTCCTGGCCCGCGCCCGCGCCGGACGCCGCCGAACGGACCGCCGCACCCAGCAACTCCCGCCACGGCTGCGGCCGGTGGAACGCCTCCTCGGCCCAGCGCCGCCACCCCTGCGGGGCCGTCCCCGGCCGGCCGGTGATGCCCTGCGCCACCCGGAACCGCACGGCGTCCTGCTCCTGCGCGCCGAGACCGTGCGCGCCGTCCGGCCCCAGCTCCCACTCGCGTTCCAGGCCGTCGGCGCCGCTGCCGCAGTCCAGCCAGGCCAGGTCCTGCGTCTGCGGTCCGAGGCCGAACAGCCGCAGGTAGTCCTCCATCAGCTCCCCCGCGGGCAGCCCCAGGGAGCTCGGCTGGACGGCGCCCCCGGGCCGGACCAGGCCGTCGCCGTACACGTCGTCGTTGATCTCCAGGTCCGCGGCGATGTTCATCCGCAGCCGTTCGCCCGGGCCGGTCAGCCCGCGCTCCCGCGCGACCCGGTCGCTGCGCCCGTGGTGGTCGCGCAGCAGGTGCGACACCTCGTGCACCCACACCGAGGCGAGCTCCTCCACCGGGGTGCGCTCGACGAACCCCGGCGAGGCGTAGCACCGCCAGTGCCGGTCGACGGCCATCGTCGGCACCCGTCGCGACTCCACGGTGTGCAGGGCGAACAGGGCGGTCGCCAGGTACGGCCGGGCCCGCGCGGCGAGCAGCCTGGCCGCGAACAGCTTGTCGAGGTCCAGGCCGGGGGCCATCGACGGGGCGGGGGCCACCGGTGGGGCGGGCGACGCCTGCGGGGCGGGGGTCACCGCGCCTGCCCGGCGGTGCCCGCGGCGGCCGTGAGCCGCTCCGCGGCCCGGTCGGCGGCGCGGTCCGCCCGCCGGGACAGCGCGACCGCGCCGGCCAGCCGCTCGATCGCCGCCGGCACGTCCCAGTCCTGCCGGCGCAGCGAGGCGAGGGTGGTCGCCGGGACGACCACCAGGTCCGGGGCGCCGGTCTCCAGCGCGCCGACCAGCACCGTCCACGCCGCGTCCCAGCGGGACCGGTCCGGGCGCCTGCGGACGGCCTCCACCACGCCGTCCAGCACGACCTGCCGCAGGTCGCCGCGCTCGGGCAGCACGGCGGCCGCCGGGTCGGCGAGCAGCGCCTCGGGGTCGGGCAGGTCCAACCGGTCCAGGCTCGCCAGCAGTTCCAGCCCGGGACCGTCCCCGACCGTGCCCCTGACCAGTTGCGAGAGCACGTCCCGGGAGGCGCCGGCCGCGGTGGCGAACGCGGTCAGGCACAGCGTCATCTCCCAGCTCCGGGGCGACGGCCACGGACCGCCGCGGCGGGTCTCGCCGGTCGGCAACCGGTGGACGAGCGTGGGCCGGGCCGCGAGCAGCCCGCACACCGCGCGGCGGGCGAACGCGACGGCCTGCGGCAGCCGCTCCGGATCGAGCCGGGGCAGCGTCGCCCGCGGCCAGGTGCCGCCCAGGCCGCGGACCACCACGTCGTGGTCGTGGGTCCACTGGAGGTGGACGAACCGGTTGGCCAGCGGCGGGCTCAGTTCCCAGCCGTCGGCCGCCGAGGAACGCGGGTTGGCGGCGGCCACGATCCTCACCCCGGGCGGCAGTTGCAGGGCTCCGACGCGGCGTTCGAGCACCAGTCGGAGCAGGGCGGCCTGCACCGCCGGCGGTGCGGTGGACAGTTCGTCGAGGAAGAGCAGCCCCCGGCCGGCCCGGACCAGCCGCACCGCCCAGTCGGGCGGGGCCATCGGGACGCCCTGCTCGGCGGGGTCGTCCCCGAGGACGGGCAGCCCGGAGAAGTCGGACGGCTCGTGCACGCTGGCGATCACCGTGGTCAGCGGGAGGTCCAGGGCGGTGGCGAGCTGGGTCAGGGCCGCGGTCTTGCCGATCCCCGGTTCGCCCCACAGGAGCACGGGCAGGTCGGCGGCCACGGCCAGGGTGAGCGCCTCCAGCTGCGGATCGGGGCGCGGTTCGGTGGCGGACTCGCGCAGCAGCGCCAACAGGTCACCGGCGACGTCGAGTTGGGGTGCGGACGGAACGGATGCGGGCATGCTTCATCACCTGTCAGGAGTTCGTGGGAACGGAGAACGGGCCGGGGCGGGCACCGGGTCAGCGAGGCATCCGGTGGCGCGGGCGGGAACGGAGATCGCCGGAGCGGCGCCGGGCCGGCCGGTCGGGGCCCGGACCGGGGCCGATCAGACCGGCCCGGTAGAGCCCGTACGTGATCCGCTGCTCCGCGGCCGCCGCCAGCTCGTCGCGCAGCGCGCCGCCGCGCAGCACGGCGTCGGGGCCGAGCAGCCCCTCGACCACGGCCAGCGCACCGACGGTGTCGCCGTGGTCCAGGCGTTCGCGGACGCCGCCGAGGCAGTCGGGTCTGCGGTGCGCCTCGTCGACGGCCCGGAGGCACGGCAGTGGCGTACCGGTCAGGGCGACCAGCAGTTCCTCCCGGCGGAGCTCGGCCGGGTCGTGGTCCAGCGGCGCCAGGACGCCGTCGACCAGACCGATCCGGTGCCGGGCTCCCCGGCACTCCACCAGCTGCGGTGCGCCCGGCGGGTCGGCGGCCCGGACGGGCCCGGCGTCCGGGCGGCGGCCCGGCACCAGCGCGGCGGCCACCAGCGGGTGCAGGCGGTCGGCCTCGATCGCGCCGGTGCGCAGCAGGTCCAGGTCGGGAAGTACCCAGGTCGCGGCGTGGGGCAGCAACGGCAGCGCGGCGAAGCCACCGCCGGGGGGCGCGGCGGCGCTCCGGACGGCGGGCGGCCCGGGGGCGTCCGTGTCCCCGGAGAGCTCCAGCACCAGCCGGTGCCGCCCGCCGAGTCGCACGCCGACGGCGCGGGTGGCACCGGTGGCGCCGGGGGTGCGGCCCTCGGCGCGGAGCAGGATCGCCGCCTCGGCCGCCCATCGGTCGACGGCGCAACGACGCCCCGGCGGCAGCACGATCGGCGGCACGGCGACCGGCGAGCCGTCGGACAGCGGGCCGGAGGACGCAGGGCCGGCGGACAGCGGGCCGGCGGACAGCGGCAGATCGGCCCCGGAGCGGACCCGCAGCTCGTCGGCCCGGCGCGCGTCCCAGAGGTGGCGGTGCAGGTCCAGGCGGAACCGCCGGTCGGGGCGGGGACGGGGGTGGCGGCAGGCGTCGGCCGCCCCCGGGGAGTCGCCGTCCCACAGCGCGAGGCTGATCCGCTGCCCGGCGTCCGCCCAGGCCGGCGGGGTCCGCACCACCAGGTGCACGGGACCCGCCCGGTCACGCCCGGCGGTCCCGTACCGCGCCAGCGTCAGGGTCAGCCCCGGCCGCAGCAGCCCGTCGGGGGCGATCCGCGGGAAGTGCCAGCGCAGCAGGTCGGGCGCCAGGTGACGCAGATCGGCCCGGATCAGGGCGGCGAGGTCGCGTCCGCGGGTGCGGGCCAGCCGGCGCAGGTCGAGGTCGACGTCGAGGCCGGCGGCTGCGCAGGCCCCCGCCCAGTCCCCCACGGAGCGGCGGGCGGACGCGGCGTCGATCATGGACGGCGGCACGGCGTACTCGCGCACGCGCAGCCAGAAGGAGTGGCGGGAATCCCCGTTCGCGTTCCGAGTGAGCATCAGCACTCACCTGGCGCGGACGGGACCCCCGATCTGAGGAGAGTCCGAGTGGTCATCGCGGGCAGCCTAGCCCCGACACGTCCCGCCCGCGCGGTATTTTCCGCCGCCGGGAGGAGACCTCGCGGGACCGCCGGCCCGGCTCCCGGTCACTCCCCCGCGGACGGACGGCCCCGCACCGACGGCCCCGGAGACGCCGGTGCCCGGGTGTGCGGGGAGCACACCCGGGCACCGGCCTCGGTAGGGGCGGTCAGTCCTGTTGCTGCTTCGCGTCGCGGAGTGCGAAGTACTCCGTGACGCCTGCGACGAACCGGCAGTCGCCGGTCTCCCGGTCCACGATCACCGGGAGGTTCCCGCCGACGCGCAGTCGCCCGCGCGAGTCGGGAACCGTCGGCAGGTAGCCGAAGACGTAGGCGCCCTCGACGGTGACCGTCTCGTCGATCCTCAGCCGGAACGCACGCTCGTCCCAGTTGCGGACCCGCTCACGGCAGTACGCTTCCGCCACCAGCCGTGCCGACTCCTGGTCCATGCTCACCATCCGCGTCCTTTCCTGACTCACCACCATGTGATCATCAGTTCGAGGTTCTGCCAGTCCGACGTCACGGCGTGCGTCTCACTCTGGTAGTCCAGGAATTTGATCACACCGGCGTCGTTCACCACGTTGAAGTAGTGGCCGACGTCGACGCCGTCGGTCCAGCCGAACACGATGCCACGGGTTCCGTAGCCGAGCACGGACAGCTGGTGCGCGATGTCCTCGGGGCCCTCGGTCAGGTGGAACAGGGAGTCGAACTTGTACTCCAGTTCCTCCGGGGCGAGGATCCCGCTGTCCCACGCCGTGGCACCGCTGTGGGTGCCCGCCAGCCGGCTGTCGCCGGCCTGGGCGCAGGCACCGCAGTTGTCGGTGTAACCGCCGGGGTTCGCCCCCGCCAGGGTGTCCTCCGCCTTGCCGGGCTTCGGTCCCTTCGGCGTGGACCCGCCGCCACCGCTGTCGGGCGCGCCGCCGCCGCTGGGACGCCCGGCGTCCTTGCCGGCCGCCGGCGTGTCGGACGCGGGAGCGCCCGGGTCGTCGCCGCCCTTGCCGGTGCCGGACTTCGGGCTGCTCGGCTTCTCCGTCTTCGGCGTGGTCGGTGTCGGGTCAGCCTTGGTGGTGGTGGGGAGGTCGTCGGAGAGCAGCTTCTTGACCGCGCTGACGATGTCCTCGCCGTCGGACACCGCCGCCTTGACCGCCTTGACGGCCTTGATGCCACCGCTGATCGCCTTGACGGCGCCGTAGCCGTCGATCGCGAACGAGCCGACGATGCCGGTCACCTGGCCCGCGAAGTACGACGTGGAACTGGTGTCCACGCCGAACAGGTCGGCCAGCGGCGAGTCGTCGACGTACCCGGTGTGCCCGAGCCGGAACGGGGACTCGTTGGAGTACCCGAACATGTCGTTGAACACCTGGTTGTCGCCGTTGGCGATGTCGGCGAACGAGTTCCAGCCGTCGGAGAGGGTGTTGACGCTCCACTGGTACGGGTCACCGACGATCGAGTCGCCGACGCCGGTGAAGAAGCTCCCGACGTCACCCCAGCTCCACCACAGGCCGTTGGGGTCGCTCCCGGACGTGGGGTTGCCGGCCGCGTAGCCGTAGCCGCCCATCTGGTTGGGATCGGTCGACTCGAAGACCGGGTCGACGGTGAGGAACCGTCCGACCACCGGGTCGTAGACCCGCACCCCGAGCAGGCCGAGCCCGCTGGTCACGTCCGAGGGCTTGCCGAGGAAGCCCCGGCTGTCGGCCCAGGCCGTCGGCACCGCGCCGCGCGGGTTGCCGTACGGGTCGTACGCGCGCCGGGCGACGGCCAGCGTGGCACCGTCCACCTGGAGCTGTGCGGTGCCGTGCGGGGTGGTCGGCTGGTAGTTGACGGTGCCGCCCGAGGAGCGGACGATCACCGTGCCGTCGGGGCTGCGGTAGTACCGCAGGCCGGTGACGGTCTTCTTGGCGGTGTCGAGGCTGAGCTGCTCCGCGCCGCCGAAGAGGTAGAGCTGGTTGGTCCCGGGGTTGCGCTGGATCAGCAGGCCGCCGTCGGCGTCGTAGAGGTAGCTCGCCTCCTTGCCGTTGGTGGTGACCGACTTGGTGCGGCCCTCCTCGTTGTACTCGAAGCCCTGGGTCGCGGTCCCCGGACCGGTCCGGGTCTTGGTGTTGCCCCCCGCGTCGTAGTCGGGCACGACGGTGGTGGAGCCGGACGGGCCGGCCGTGGTGACGGAGTTGGCCGCGTTGGGCTTCTTCGCCGGGCTCGTGCCGCCGCCCGGGTAGCCGATGCTCTGGGTGACGTCCTTGGCGGCCGCCCCCTTCACGTCGTGGTTGACCTGCTGGACCCGGTCACCGAGCTGGTTGAACTGCCAGTCCAGCCAGTACGGGGCCGGCCCGCCGATGGTGCTCGGCGACGGGGCCGCCGTGGTGCACTTGGCGAGCTGCCCGGCGGTGGCCGCGGTCAGGCCCTTGGTGTCCGTCCAGGCGGTGGTCAGCCGGTTCTGCGCGTCGTAGCCGAAGCACTGGGTGTCGGTCACCCGGTCCGTGCCGCCGCTCGACTGGACGTCGGAGACGGCGGTGACGCTCCCCGCCGCGTTGTAGCCGTAGGTGGTCGCCGAGACCGGGTTGGCCGTGTTGTTCTGCAGGGTGACCCGGTTGGTGGCCAGCCGGCCGGTGGCCTGGTCCCAGGTCTGCGCCGTCCGGAGCTGCTTGGACGGCGTGCCGATGGTGGTCTGCAGGACCTGGCCCTGCGGGCTGTAGGCGACGGTCGCGATGTACGGCCGGCTGGCCGTGCCCATCGCCACCAGCTTGCCCTGGAGGTTGTAGCCGTAGCCGACCGTCTCCGCGGGCAGGCCGCCCTCGGTGCCGAAGGTGGTCGACGCCAGCAGGCTCACCGTGCCGGTGTAGGACGCCCCCGTGGTGTACGTGCCGGCGAGCTTGCCCTCGGCGGAGGGGATCACCGTGGTCGAACCGGTCGGCTGGCCGACCGCGTTGTAGCCGTTGACCTTCTTGACGTAGGCGCTGCCGCCCTTGCCGCCCACGTAGCGGGTCGACACGGCCGGCAGGCCCTTGCCGAGCGAGTCGTAGGACCAGTCGGCGAGCAGCTTCGCCGGGTCACCCGGCGTCTCACCGCTGTACTCCCCGGTCTTGCGGCCGAGTTCGTCGTAGGTGTACGAGAGCACCTGGCCGCGGCCGTCCTTGACGGTCAGCACGTGACCGAGCGGGTCGTAGCTGCTGCTGGAGCTGCCGCTGTCCGGGTCGGTCTGGGCCACCGCCCGGCCCTGGAGGTCGTAGGTGTAGGACCAGGTGTTGCCCACCGTGTCCTTGACCGAGTCGACCTGCCCGCGGGCGGTGTAGGTGAAGGCGGTGGTGATGTCCGCGGGCGTGGCGTCCGCGGTTCCGGCCGACCAGATCTCGGCGTCGGTGCCGTCGTGCAGGGTGATCCGGCCGTCGCCGCGCACCTTGAGGTAGCCGCCGGTGTGCCCGCCGCTCCCGCTGGTCCAGAGCGTGGTCTTCCCGGTGGCGTCCAGCACCACGAGGCTGCCGTCGGCGAGCACGCTCGCGTACGCGCCGGGGTGGCCCGAAGTGCCCGAGGACCAGCGGGTCCTCCCGTCGGCCAGAGCTGTCAGCACCAGGTTGCCGTCGGCCTGCACGGCGAGTCGGACGCTGCGGGAGACCACCGACGTCCCGGAGGCGATCACGGTGCCGCCGGCGAGCTTGCGGTCCGGCGTGGTGTCACGCATGACGGTCGACGTCCTGCGGCCGAGCGCGTCGGTGTACGCCGTGCTCGCCTTGCCGCCGGGCGGCGGCGTGACGTCGACCCGGTCCACGCCCCGGTAGGCCGTGCTGGCCTGCCAGAGCGTGCTGGCGAAGGACACCTGCTGGACCGTGACCGGCCGGCCCTGGCCGTCGTAGGACGTCCGGGTCACCGCCGGGCCGGTCTTGTTGGTCTCCGCCCACATCGAGGTGCCCGGCGCGTTGGCCGCGTCGTGGTAGCTCGCGATGACGGAGGAGGTCCACCCGTGGGAGTCGTAGAAGGTCGAGGAGATCAGCCGGCCCGCCGAGTTGTCGGCGGTGGTGGTCTGGGTCTGCCTCGCCTGCAGCGTGCCGTCGTAGAACGCGACCTCGGTGCTGTAGGTCCCGTCCTCGCGCAGCGTCCTGGTGGTGACGGTGGACGGGTCCGGGCTGTCGCCGGCGCCGTGCACCGTGTAGGAGAAGGTCCGGTCGGGCGTCTGGTTCGCCTTGTTCCGGCCCGGCATCCACACCTTCACCCGGCGCCCGAGGGCGTCGTAGGCAGAGTCGGTGATCCGGCCGTTGACGTCCGTGGCGTGGGTGATCGAGCCGCGGCCCGGCGAGACCGTGCTGGTCGCCGTCCACTTCAGCGGGTTCTCGGTCGACACCGACGTCGGCAGGAGCCCGGTGGCCGGCAGGTACGTGGTCGCGGTGGTCTGCCCGGCCGCGTCCGTGCTGCGGCTGACCCGCCCGTAGCGGTCGTACGTCATCGCGCCGAGCACCTGGAAGCGCGGCTTGCCGGCCGCGTCGTAGTCGGTGACCGACTCGGTGGCGGTGACCAGGCCGAGCGACCCGGCACGCTGGCCGAGCCGACCGAGGGTGCCCGGGTTGGTGACGGTCCCGTCGCCGTCGTAGTAGACCCGCTTGTGGCTGAGCGTGGTGCTCTTCCCCGGCTTGGTGTCGCACGGGCCGGCGAGGCTGATCGTCTCCTTGGGGTAGACCAGCATCATCGGGTTGTCGGACGGCGCGTCCGCGTAGCTGGTGACGGTGCAGGTCCGCTGGGAGGGCACGGACAGGTCGCCCTGCTCGTCCGCCTTCCAGATCCGGCCCAGGTCGTCGAAGGTGGTGCTGCTCCGGGTGGTCCGCCAGGTCCTGTCGTCACTGAGCAGGCCGAGCGAACGGCTGCTGCTGGACTTCACCCGGCGCGACGTCATGTCCGGCAGCGTCGACAGCTTGTCCGGCTTCGGGTCCTCCGAGGTCCACGCGGTGCGGCCGGCGGTCGCCACGACCACCGAGTCCGGCGTGTCGGTCAGGGTCTTGGTGACGACGGTGCCGCCGGCCTTGGTAAAGCCCTGCTTCTCGTACGGGGTGCCGGCCAGCCACGCGCTGTCGGTGATCTCCTCGCCGAGCGAGTTCTTCACCTTGACGCTGCGCCGGGAGCCGTCCGCCTTGTAGTCGCCGTCCATGCCCTGGAGGTAGGAGACGGTGCTCTGGGTGATCGGGTCCGGGGCCGCGCCCGTCGTGGTGGTGACGGTCCGGAAACCGCGGAACTCGTTCCACGTCCGGTGCTTGTCGTCGGTCAGCTCGGAGTCGTCCCGGTGCCAGGCCGCGCCGTCGGAGTAGGCGTAGTTGGTCACCTTGGCGGGCGAGCCGGCCTTGGTCCGGTCACTGGAGGTGACCTGGGAGACCAGGGTCTTGTGGAACCAGTCCTCGATCGGGTCCTTGCCGCCCGGGGTGTTCCAGAAAACCTGGTAGCAGGCCATGGTGTTGGAGTCGGCCGAGGCCGGCATGGTCTTCTTCTCGCGCGAGCACTCCGGCGCCCGGTAGGTGACCGCGACCGACTCGCCGGTCTCGGTCTGCACGCTGGAGATCCGCGGGTGGTACAGCGGCGGCGCGGCCGGGGTGAGGCCGTCGACGCGGTTGTCCGTCTCGATGCCGACGAAGCTGACCGGGTCGAGGCTGATCTGGCCGTCGCCGCCGGCCGAGGTGTCCTTGCCGGTGTGGACGACCTCCGAGAGCCACATCACCGACTGCAGCGAACCGCTGGCCTTCGGGTCCTGGGTCTTGCCGGTGACCGGGTCGTAGGTGCCACCGGCGTCCGAGAAGACCTGCTTCAGCTCGTAGGTGTCGACGTCCTGCCAGCCGGAGGCCGTCCGGACCTTGGTGTCGATGCCCTTCAGGCGGTAGGTCTGCCAGAAGCTCGGCCCGGACATCAGGCAGACGCCGTCGGTGTCACCCTCCTCCCCGATCTTGGTCTTCCAGTCGGAGGGGCAGTTCAGGTCGTACGGGGTGTCCGGCCAGTTGGCGGCGGTGTCCGAGGAGAGGTTGCCGTCCTTGCAGACGGTGTCCGAGGTGGTGCAGCGCTGCGCCGTGCGGAAGACCACCTTGGCGGCCGGCTCGCGGCCCGCCCGGGCGTCCTCCAGCTGGTAGCCGTACGAGATCTGGGTGAGGTGGCCGCCCCGGGTGTACTTGGTGAGGGTGCCGCCCTTCTTGTCCTTGTCCTCGTCGGGGATCTGGCCGAAGCCCATGTTGTAGTAGTTGGACTCGGTCGCCCAGTCGTAGCGCTGCACGTTGCCGTGCGGGTCGACCACGAAGTCCAGGTTGAACCGGTAACCGACCGGCTTGTCGCACTGCGAGTCGTCGCCCTTGTCCGAACTGTGGCACGGGTCGCCGGACTTGGGATGGTAGACCGGGATGCCCCAGGCACTGTCGGTAGAGTCGTCCGCGGTGCCGCCGGGCGCGTGGTCGAGGCCGAGGTAGTAGGCGGTGCCGTCGGTCGTGGTGACCTTGAAGTACTCGCCCTGCCACAGGCCGTTGGTCGCGCCGGTCAGCCGCTCGATCCTGGTGCCGTCGTCGGTCTGGAGGTGGTAGACCCCGTCGGCGTCCCGCAGCAGCTGGCCGGTGTGGGTGCCCAGCGAGATCGTGGCGTTCCAGCCGGCCCAGCAGGAGTCGCCGGAGTCCTCGATGCCCTGGTCCTTGCAGCTCTTGTACGAGCGCTCGATGAAGCCGGGGCTGTACGACCAGCCGTCACCGATCCAGGACGACTGCGAGTTGCGGGCCGAGGTCTCGCCGTCGACCGACTGCGAGTCGTACGCGAGTCCGACGGTCGGCGCCGCACCGCCCAGCGACGGCGGCGCCGTGACCGGGTAGTGGTAGGTGAACGCGCCCGAGGCGGAGGCGGACCAGGCGCCCGAGGCGGACAGCGAGGTCGCGCCGTAGTCGCCCTGGGATCCGCTGCGGCCTCCCACCGCGGCCACCGCCACACCCCCGGAGGACTGCGCGGCCGCCACGGCCGACGGCGCCGCGAAGGCGCTACCCGTCTTCGCCGCACGGGAGTTGGCACCGGCGGCCGGCAGCGCGACGGTGCCGCTCAGCTTCCGCTTGACCGGGTCGTTGACCGCCTCGATCGGCGTACGGGTGCGGCAGGCGGCGAGCTGCGGGGTGGTGAGCGCGCACGCGGGCATCGCCACCAGCTGCAGCCGGGACGCCCAACCACCGCCGTACGCCTGCTCGATGGCGCCGTAGTCCAGCGAGACCGCGACGTTTCCGGTCTCCGCCCGGTCGTCCGACCGGTCCAGGCCGACCAGCAGGCCGTCCACGCCGGCCTTCTTGGCCTGGCCGCGGTCGGCGAGCTTCACTCGGACCGAGGAGACCTGGCTGATCGGCGCGACCGGCGACGCCAGCGACTTGGCCCGGGCGCCGAGCGCCGTGGGCACGGCGGGCGAGACCGAGACCGGCAGCCCGCCGGCCTTCGCCTCGCCGACGGGCGCCGCCAGGCTGCGCACCGCGGCGGTCCTCGCCAGGTCGACGGTGGCACTCGCGGCGGCCGGCCAGCGCACGGGCTTCACCACGTGCGGAACCAACTCCCGCGCCCCGGGCGGGATCGCGGGTGCCGGAAGGTCCGCCCCGCGGCGGCCCACCGGGGCGCCGGGGACCTTCGGCTGGTCGGGGAGCGGGTCGGCGCCCCAGACCTTGTCCGCGTACTGATATCCGCCGACGACGACGTCGGCGACGGCGAGCGGAGTCGCCAGCGAGAACACGGTGGCCGCCGCGATGGCGACGGTCCCCCGTCTCATCCAGGCCCGTTTCCGGGCACCGCGAATTCCACGCGGTCCTGCGTGCATGTGTGATCCCCCATGAGACATTCGAGCCAGCCGGCCATCTGACGAGCAGCCAGCTGACGGCACGTTCGGCCGACCGCACCGTATTGCCATGGGCAAGTCAGAGCAATACCCTTCCCCAGCAGCCACTCCGACCTCATCCGTCACACAAGCCCCGGAAAGCCTTCACAAGCGCCACCAGGGCTGGTAAATGGCTGCAATTCCGACACGCGGTGGGGGACCGCGGGGACGCCGTCCTGTGAGAAGAAACACAGCGGCGCCCGGGCTCGCCCGCCAGAGGTCCCTGAAAGGGCGATCCATGGGGGAACACCTTCGCGCCCGGAGAAATCCGACGCGCACACTGACACGCCGCCTGGCGTTGTCGGCGGCGATCACCGGCCTGCTGCTCACGAGCGCCGGGCCGGCGCTCGCGGACGATCCGGCACCCGCCGGATCCGCGGGCCCGGCGGCCCCGGCGGCCGACTCGCCGCTGGCGGCCGCCAAGGCCGAGGCCGCACGGACCGGCGGACCGGTCACCGTCGACAGCCTGACCACCGAGACCGCGCAGACCGTCGCCAACGCCGACGGCACCTTCACCGTCACCACGCACCTGCAGCCCGCCCGGGTGCGCAAGGACGGGCACTGGAAGGACGTCGACGCCTCCCTCACCAGGAACGGCGACGGCACCCTCTCCCCCGCGGCCACCCCCTCCGGGCTGGCCCTCTCCGGCGGCGGCGGCGGACCGCTGGCCACCCTCACCGACCCGGACGGGCGCAGGCTCTCCTACACCCTCCCCTTCCCGCTCCCCGCACCGGTGGTGAGCGGCAGCACCGCGCAGTACAACGGCGTTCTGCCGGGCGTCGACCTCAAGGTCACCAGCACCGACCAGGGCGGCTTCCACGAGGTCCTGATCGTCCACGACGCCAGGGCCGCGGCCGACCCGGCGCTCGCCGCGCTCAGACTGACCACCACCGTCAGCGACGGCCTGTCGCTCAGCGCCGACCAGGACGGCCGGGTGGCGGTCACCGCCGCCGACGGCAGCGCGGTCTTCCGCTCGCCGACCCCGCTGATGTGGGACTCGGCCACGGCCGCCGCCGCACCTTCACCGGCCGCCGGATCACCGGCCGCCGCCCCGAACGCCACGGCTCCGAAGGCCGCCGCTCCGAAGGCCGCCGCGAAGGCCGCACCGCGGGCCGCGGCGCCCGCCGACGGCGCCCCCACCGACGGCGTCCCCACCGGCACCGTCCCCGCCACGGTCTCCACCGCCGAGCAGCCGGGCAGCTCGGCCCAGGTGAAGCGGATCGTCGTGACCCACCAGGCCAACACCCTCACCCTGGTGCCGGACGCCGGGCTGCTGGGCGGCCCCGGTACCGTCTGGCCGCTGTACATCGACCCCTTCACCAGCCCGATCACCAGCAAGAAGAGCCACTACGTCACCGTCAAGGAGGGCTGCGCGAGCCAGAGTCCCTACGACGACGCGCAGGACAACGGCGAGGGCGTCGGCTACCAGCGCTGGCAGGACTGCTTCGGCCTCAACCGCGCCTACTTCGAGCTGAACATCGCCGGCCTCGACAAGAAGATGGTGATCTCCAAGTCGGTGGTCCACCTGACCTCGACCTACGGGGCCTCGTTCGACTGCGACAACGAGACCAGCGTGAAGCTCGCGACCGTGACCTCGATCGGCGGCTCCACCAGCTGGAACAACCAGCCCGACATCACCGGTGACGGCTACATCGGCGGCACCCAGAAGGTCAAGAGCTCCAACATCAGCCAGAAGTGCGGCAACCACGACGTCAACTTCGACGTCACCGGCCAGATCCGCAAGCTCTCCGGCGTCAAGGACAGCTGGACCTTCGGGCTCTGGGGCAACGAGTCCAAGTCGAGCAGCAACAACGACTTCGTCCGCTTCGCCAACAACCCCTACCTGACCACGGTGTTCGACATCGCCCCCGAGGTGCCGGACAACCTGGGCACCACCCCGGCCACCCGGGCCCCCGCCAGCAACGGCTGCGGCGGTGCGGCGGACGGCTGGATCGGGCAGTCCGGCCTGGCCGGGGACGCCTCCGACATCACGCTCAACGCCCACCTCGACACCGAGATGAGCGGCGTCAACCTGCGTGCCCGGTACGAGGTCTGGGACACCAAGACGGCGGCCGCCGACGGCGGATCGACCGACAAGAGCGCCCCGGTCAGCGGCTGGATCAGCGACGGCGGCACCGCCCGGCCCAACATCGGCTTCAAGGTCGCCGACGGCCACCAGTACGGCTGGCACGTCAAGGCCGAGGACGGCACCCTGGCGAGCGCCTGGTCCGCCAACTGCTACTTCAAGGTCGACCTGGCCGCGCCCGCCATCCCCTCCTTCACCGACTCGCCGGTCTTCCCGCCGCTCGGCGGCGACAAGGCGCCCACCGGCCACGCCGGTGACACCGGCGTCAAGATCACGGTGACCTCCAACGACCCGACCCCCACCGGCTGCACCCGGGGCAGCTGCGTCAGCAGCGGCGTCGACCGCTTCGAGTACTCGCTGGACTCCACCATCCCGGCCAACGGCGCCACGTCGGTCAACGCCGTGGCCACCACCGGCGGCAGCGCCACCGCCGAGGTCCCGATCGTGCTGAGCGCCGCCCAGTGGGGCGCGCACACCCTGTTCGTCCGGGCCGTGGACAACGCCGGCAACTCGCAGGGCACCGTGGGCCAGTACAGCTTCTTCGCGCCCTGGAACCCGGCCACCAAGGTCACCGCCGGCGACGTCGACGGTGACGCGGTGCCCGACCTGCTCGCCCCGACCACCGACGGCGACCTCGTCCTGGTGCGGGGCGACGCCGACCCGGCCGCGCCGCCGGTCACCGCCTCCGCCAAGGCCCAGAGCCCGGACGGGACCGGGTGGGACAACTACCTGGTCGCCCACCGGGGGACGGCCACCGGCACCACCGTGGACGACGTGTTCGCCTACTCGACGTCGACCCACGAGCTGTACCTGTACCAGAACGACGCCGTGACGGCGGGCGGCACGACGGGCCGCTTCACCCTCACCCAGAACGTGGTGCCGATCCGCAACTCGGCCTCCTGCCCGGCCAGGGGATCGGACGGCACCTGGAAGAACGTCACCCAGATCCTCGCCCCCGGCAAGCTCGCCCAGCTCGCCGACGCACCCGACCTGATCACCGTCGACAAGGGCGAACTCTGGTACTTCCCGGGGACGTTCCTGGCCGGCTGCAACCTCGGGGCCGGCGTGCGGATCGGCACCGGCGACTGGTCCGACACCACCCTGCTCGCCCCCGGCACGGTGGGCGGCGTGCCGACCCTGTGGGCCCGGGACAACTCCACCGGCGCGGTCAGCAGCTTCCCGCTGACCTTCGCGGCCGGCGTGCCGACCACGAGGATCGCCGCACCGACCCACGCGCCGCTGGTCTCCGGCGTGCTGGACACCGCCGACAAGAACCTCTGCCTGGACATCGCCGGCGGCAACACCGCCAACGGCACCGTGGCGTGGATGTACACCTGCAACGGCACCGACGCGCAGCAGTTCGCGCTCGGCACCGACGGCAGCGTCCACGTGCTCGGCAAGTGCCTGGACGTCCAGAAGGGCAACACCGCCAACGGCACCCCGGTGCAGCTGTACCAGTGCAACGGCACCGGCGCCCAGGCGTGGGTCGCGGGCCCGTACCCGGGCACGCTGAAGAACCCGCAGTCGGACCGCTGCCTGGCCGACCCGGCGAGCAACCGCAACCCGCGCACCCCGGTCGTGATCTGGGACTGCATGAACATCCCCGACCAGAAGTGGGCCGCCACCAGCGGAAACGTGCTGCCCGCCGCCCAGAAGGTGCTGCCGCTCGGCGTCGGCGAGCGGGACAACCCGGCCGTCGCCTCCCCGGGCGACGTGCAGGGCACCGGGTTCCCGGCGCTCTACGCCGGCTCCCGGTCCGGCCGGCTGACCGAGTACCCGGGTGCGGCGCCGGCCGGCGGCCTCGCCCAGTTCGGCGCACCGGTCAGCATCGGCAACGTCCGCCAGCCGTCGGCCTGGTGGAAGCTGGACAGCACCGCGGACGGCATCCGCCCCACCGGTGAGCTGACCCTCAACGGCGGCGCCAAGGTCGGGGCCGACCCTGCCCGCGGCGGGGCGCTGACCCTCAACGGCTCCACCGCGTACGCCGCGACCGCAGGCCCGGCGCTGGACACCAGCCGGAGCTACACGGTGTCGGCCTGGGTGAAGCTCACCAGCCTCACCGACAACTCCACCTTCGTCTCGCAGTCCGGCACCAACGCCAACGCCCTCCAGCTGTACTACTCCAGCGGGGCCCACGCGTTCGCGTTCGGCCACGCCCATGCCGACGACACCACCGGCGCCTTCAGCAGCGCCTACGGGCCCACCACCGGCGCGTCCGCTCCGAAGACCAACACCTGGTACCACCTGGTGGGCGTCTACGACGCGGACTCCGCCGACCTGCGCCTGTACGTCGACGGCGAGTCCGCCGGCGCCGCCGACTACGCGGGCACCGCGTGGAACGCCACCGGCCCGCTCCAGCTCGGCCGCCGCCTCTACAAGGGCGGCTACGGCGAGTACGCGGCCGGCCAGATCGCCGACGTCCAGCTCTTCCCCGAGGCCCTCACCCCGATCGGGGTCGCCTCGCTCGACGGGAAGCGGCCGGTCCCGACCCGGCTGAGCTGAGGCCGGAGCCGGTCGACCGAAGCGGCCCGTCCACCCCTGCCGGGGGTGGACGGGCCGTTCGGCGTTCCGGAGCGGTCGAGGCTCCCCGGGCCCGGTCCGAACGGCGTCAGGGCGCGTCGTCAGGCCTGACCGGTCGGCCGCAGTTCGCGTTCGAGGGCGGACAGGGCGAACGCGTGCGCGGAGGCGTGCTGCCAGCGCGACCGGCCGAACATCACGTCTCCGGAGAGCCCGTTGAGCATGGCCACGGCCCTGATGACGAACTCGGAAGGGTCCACCTCGGCGAAGTGTCCCAGCGCCTGTCCCTCACGGAGGACGGCTTCCAGACGCTCCTCCCAGGCGTCGGACAGCTCGGTGAGGAGTCGCCGGCCGGCGTCGTCGTGGCGCTGGGCCAGCACCTGTGTCCACAGCGCGTAGCGTTCGTCGCCCTCGTGGCGGGGCAGGTAGAAGCGGACGAACAGCGCCAGCTTCTCGGCGGGGGACGCGGCCTCGTCCGCGGCCCGCTGGAACCGGTCGCCGAGGTCCGCCTCGCTCCAGACGAGGACTTCGAGCAGGAGGCGGTCCTTCCTGCCGAAGTGGTACAGGATGTGCCCGGTGCTCATGCCGGCCCGCTCGGCGATGTCCGACATCCGCACGGCCGCGGTGCCCTTCTCGGCGATGGCGCTGATCGCGGCCCGCATCGCCCGGCCCCGCGCCTCGTCGCCGCTGGGCTGGCGCTTCCTGTCGAACGGGGCCCGAGACGTGGGCTCGGACTCTGGCGTCGGCATGGGCTCATCTCGATTCCGGGGATCTAGATCTGTAGTCTAGACTGAAAATCTAGTCAGTGCACCGGGGACACGGCAGCCGCGCGCGATCGGTTCGACGCCCAGCGGTTCGCCGGTCCGACCCGACCACCCAGGAGGCACCCGTATGACGCGCGGATTCGACGTCGTGGAGACCGGCATCGCCGACCTGCGCGCGGCGCTGGAGAAGGGCGAGACCACCGCGGTCGGGCTGCTCGACGCCTACCTCGCGCGGATCGACGCGTACGACCGGCCCGGTACCGCCACCGCGCTCAACGCGATGGTGGTGATGAACCCGGACGCCCGCGCCGAAGCGGAGGCCTCCGACGCACGCCGCGCGCGCGGCGAGACGCTCGGCCCACTGGACGGCATTCCCTACACCGCGAAGGACAGCTACCTCGCGAAGGGACTGACCGCCGCGGCCGGCTCCCCCGCCTTCGAGCACCTCGTCGCCCAGCACGACGCCTTCGCCGTCGAGCGGCTGCGCGCGGGCGGAGCCGTCCTCATCGGACTGACCAACATGCCGCCGATGGCCAACGGCGGCATGCAGCGCGGCGTGTACGGCCGCGCGGAGAGCCCGTACAGCGCCGACTGGCTCACCAGCGCGTACGGCTCCGGCTCCTCCAACGGCTCGGGCACCGCGACCGCCGCGTCGTTCGGCGCGTTCGGCCTCGGCGAGGAGACCTGGTCGTCGGGCCGGGCCCCCGCGTCGAACAACGCGCTGTGCGCCTACACCCCCAGCCGCGGCGTGATCTCGGTGCGCGGCAACTGGCCGCTCGTACCGACCATGGACGTCGTCGTCCCGCACACCCGCACCATGGCCGACCTGCTCGAACTGCTCGACGTCGTCGTGGCCGACGACCCGGACACCCGCGGCGACCTGTGGCGCGCACAGCCGTGGGTGCCGCTCCCCGCACCGTCGCAGGTGCGCCCCGCCTCGTACCCGGCACTCGCGCCCGCCGACGCCCCGACGGCCCGCGCGGCGCTCGCCGGCAAGCGCGTCGGCGTACCCAGGATGTACATCAACGCCGACCCCGACGCCGGGACCAACCCCGACGGCGGCATCGGCGGCCAGACCGGCCGGCGGATCGACACCCGCCCCTCGGTGATCGCCCTGTGGGAAGCCGCCCGCCGCGACCTGGAGGCCGCCGGCGCCGAGGTGGTCGAGGTCGACTTCCCCGTCGTGTCGAACTACGAGTCCGACCGCCCCGACGCGCCCTCGCTGTTCACCCGAGGCCTGGTCGGCCGCGACTTCCTCACCGTCGAGATCGAGGACCTGTCCGCCTGGGCGTGGGACGACTTCCTGCGCGCCAACGGCGACCCGGCGCTCGCCACCCTGGCCGAGGTCGACGGCGACCGCATCTGGCCCATGCAGCAGGGCGAACTCCCCGACCGCTACACCGGATTCGACGACACGATCGGCGACTACCCGCGCCTCGTGCGCGAGCGCCCGTACCCGTCCTTCACCGAAATGCCGCACCTCGAAGAGGGGCTGCGCGGGCTGGAGGAGACCCGCCGGGTCGACCTGGAGCTGTGGATGGACGAACTGCGCCTGGACGCGGTGGTGTTCCCCGCGGTCGCCGACGTGGGACCGGCGGACATGGACGTCTCCGAGGCGTCCGCCGACCTCGGCTGGCGCAACGGCGTCTGGGTCGCGAACGGCAACCTGGTCCCCCGCCACCTCGGTATCCCGACGGTGACCGTGCCCATGGGCACCATGGCGGACACCGGCATGCCCGTCGGGCTGACCTTCGCCGGCCGCGCCTACGACGACAACGCCCTGCTGACCCTCGGCGCGGCCTTCGAGGCGACGGGCAGCCGGCGCACGGCACCGCCGCGCACCCCGAGGCTGCCGGCGCGGTGACGTGACGGTGCCCCCGCACGCCGCGCGCGGTCGTGCGGGGGCACCCGGCGGCTCGGCGCCCGGTCGGGGAACGGCGGGGTGGCGCCCGGGCCGGTACCGCCGGGCACCCCGGGGATTCACCCCTCCTCGGCCTCGAAGGTCCGCAGCAACTCGGCGGCCACGCTCACGGCGATCGTGGCCGGTTCCTTGCCGGTGAGACCCGCCAGCCCGATCGGTGTCCTGATCCGGTCGATGGCGGCCTCGTCGTGGCCGCCCTCCGCGGCGAGGCGCCTGCGGAACCGCGCCCACTTGGCGGCCGACCCGATCAGCCCGACGGATCCGAGCCGGGGCGTGCGCAGGGCGGCGTCGCACAGCGCCGCGTCCTCGGCGTGGTCATGAGTCATGATCAGGACGTGGGTGCCGGGCGGCAGCTCCTCCAGCACCGCCTCCGGGAGCAGCAGGGGGTGGTGCACCCGTACCTGCGCCACCGAGTCGGCCAGGACGTCGAGCCGCTCCTCGGTGAGGACGTCGGGGCGGGTGTCGATCAGGTGGAGGTCGAGGTCCTGACGGGCGAGTACGCGCGCCAGTTCCAGCCCGACGTGACCGACCCCGAAGATCGCCACCGCCGGCACCACCGGCAGCGGATCGAGCAGGACCGAGACCGTGCCGCCGCAGCACTGGACGCCGTGCCGGTTGACCGCCTTGTCGTTCAGGGCGAAGTCGATCAGCTCGGGCCCGGGTCGGGCCGCCGCGATCAGCTCCCTGGCCCGGTCGATCGCGACCGCCTCCACGTTGCCACCGCCGATCGATCCCCAGGTCGCGTTCTCCCCCACGACGAGCTTCGCACCGGCTTCGCGCGGGGCGTGGCCGCGCGCGGTCGCGACCGTCACCAGAACGCCGGGTTCCCGGCGGCTCCGCAGCCTCGCCACCGCGGCGAACCACGTCATGTCAGGCACCGGCCGGGGCGTGGGCACCGGCCTGCGCGGCGGCGCCGGCGAGGTGCGCCCCGCCGGCCGCCCCGCCGCCGACCGCCCCGTCCTCGACCGGTCCGTCCTCCACCGCCCCGGCGGGGCGGCGGCCGTCGCGAACGGCACCGCCCCGGCGGGCCGCCTCGATCGCCCAGTACACCGCCTCCGGCGTCGCGGGCGAGGCGAGCTCGACGGCCGCCCCGTCCGGCCCGAACGCGGCGGCGGCCTGCCGCAACGCCTCTCTGACCGAGAACGCCAGCATCACCGGAGGTTCCCCGACCGCCTTCGACCCGTACACCGCGCCTTCCTCGGAGGCGTTCTCCAGCAGGGTGACGTGGAACTCCTCGGGCATCTCCGAGAAGCTCGGCAGCTTGTAGGTGCTCGCGGCCTGGGTCAGCAGCCGGCCCCGGTGCGGCCCGTCGCCGTGGTCCCAGCGCAGGTCCTCCAGCGTCAGCCAGCCCGCGCCCTGGACGAACCCGCCCTCGACCTGGCCGATGTCGATCATCGGGGACAGGCTGTCGCCGACGTCGTGCACGATGTCCACCCGTCGGATGCGGTACGCGCCGGTGAAGCCGTCCACCTCCACCTCGGTCGCGGCGGCCCCGTGGGCGAAGTACTTGAACGGCGAGCCCCGGAACGACACCGCGTCCCAGTGCAGGCCCTCGGTCCGGTAGAAGCCGGCCGCCGACAGCTGGACCCGCTGGAGGTACGCGGTGCGCACCAGGTCGTCCCAGGCCAGCTCGTCCCCGCCGCCCAGGGCCCGGGCGACGCCCTCGACGATGCGCACGTCCGAGGCGCTGACGCCGAGCCGGGTGGCGGCCACCCGCAGCAGCCGCTCGCGCAGTTGCTCGCAGGCGTCCTTCACGGCCGCACCGTTGAGGTCCGTACCGGCGCTGGCCGCCGTGGCGGAGGTGTTGGGGACCTTGTCGGTCCGGGTCGGGGCCAGCCGCACCTTGTGCAGCGCGATGCCCAGGGTGGTCGCGGCCACCTGCAGCATCTTGGTGTGCAGGCCCTGGCCCATCTCGGTGCCGCCGTGGTTGATCAGGACCGAGCCGTCCTTGTAGACGAGCACCAGCGCACCGCCCTGGTTGAAGGCGGTGAGGTTGAACGAGATGCCGAACTTGAGGGCGGTGACCGCCAGCGCGCGCTTGGTGTGCGGGTGTGCGGCGTTGAAGGCGGCGATCTCCCGGCGGCGGCCGGCGGTGCCGGCGTTCTCCTGGACCTGCCGCCAGACCGCGGTGATGCGTTCGGGGTGCACGACCGGCTGCCCGTACGGGGTCGACTGGCCCTTCCGGTAGAAGTTGCGCTCGCGCAGGTCCATCGGGTCCAGGCCGAGCAGGGGCGCGCAGCGGCCCATGATGTCCTCGATCACCAGCATGCCCTGCGGGCCGCCGAAGCCGCGGAACGCCGTGTTGGAGACCTTGTTGGTCCTGGCCACCCGACCGGTGACGCGCGCGTTGGGGATCCAGTAGGTGTTGTCGATGTGGCACAGCGCGCGGGCGACCACCGGCTCGGACAGGTCCAGGCTCCAGCCGCCGTCGGCGGTCAGGGTGGCGTCGAGGGCCCGGATGCGGCCGTCGGCGTCGAACCCGATCCTCCAGGCCGCGTGGAACCCGTGCCGCTTGCCGGACATGGTCAGGTCCTGGGTCCGGTTGAGCCGTACCCGCACCGGCCGGCCGGTGAGCCTGGCGCCGAGCGCCGCGATCGCCGCGAACCCGTGCGGCTGCATCTCCTTGCCGCCGAACCCGCCGCCCATCCGCAGGCACTGCACGGTCACCTCGTGGCTGTGCAGGCCGAGTACGTGCGCGACGATCTCCTGGGTCTCGGAGGGGTGTTGGGTGCTGCTCTGCACGAACATCTGCTCCGCCTCGTCGACGTAGGCCAGCGCGGCGTGCGTTTCGAGGTAGAAGTGCTCCTGGTCGGAGAACTGGAGCTCCCCGGTGAAGACGTGGGCGGACTCGGCGAAACCCGCCTCGACGTCGCCGCTCTCCATCACGGGCCGGGCGCCGTGGAAGCTGCCGGCCTCGATCGCCTCCCGCAGCGTGATCAGGGAGGGCCGTTCGTCGAGTTCCACCTCGACGGCCGCCGCGCCGAGTCGGGCGGCCTCCAGGGTCTCGGCGAGCACCCAGGCGACCGCGTGGCCGTGGAACATCACCTCGTCGGGGAAGAGCGGCTCGTCGTGCTTCATCCCCGCGTCGTTGACGCCGGGCACGTCGGCGGCGGTCAGCACGCGGACGACCCCGGGGACGGCGAGCGCGGGCCCGGTGCGCAGCGCGACGATCCTGCCGCGGGCCGTGGCGGCCTGGACGGGGTGGGCGTGCAGCACGTCCTTGGTGCGGTGGACCAGGTCGTCCGTGTAGAGGGCGGCGCCCGTGACGTGCAGGGCGGCGCTCTCGTGCGGGACGGGGACACCGACCACGCCCTTCGCCGGGCGTTCGGACAGCGAACTCATGACGACACCTCCCCGGTGGTCCGTGCGTACAGTCTCAGCAGGCTCTGGCCGAGCATCGCGGAGCGGTACCCGGCGCTGGCGCGGTGGTCGTCCATGGGTGTGCCCTCCCCGCTCAGCACCCGGGCGGCGGCCTCCACGGTCCGCACCGACCACGGCTGCCCCTCCAGGGCCGCCTCGGTGGCGCGGGCGCGGACCGGGGTGGCGGCGACGCCGCCCAGACCGATGCGGGCCCGGCGGACGGTCCCGTCCGCGATGTCGAGGGCGAAGGCGACCGCCACGCTGGAGATGTCGTCGAAGCGCCGCTTGGCGATCTTGTGGAAGGCCGTGACCGGTGCCATCGGCAGCGGGACGCGTACCGCGCGGATCAGCTCGCCGGGGCGGCGCACGCTCTGCCGGTAGCCGGTGAAGTAGTCCGCCAGCGGGACCTCGCGCTCACCGTCGGCGTCGGCGAGCAGCACGGACGCCTCCAGCGCGAGGAGCACCGGAGGGCTGTCGCCGATCGGGGAACCGGTCCCCAGGTTGCCGCCGAGGGTGGCGCTGTTGCGGACGAGCCGGGACGCGAACTGCGGGAACAGCTCCGCCAGCAGGGGAACGCGCCCGTCCAGCCGTCGTTCGATCTCGGTGAGGGTCAGCGCCGCCCCGATCTCGATGCGGTCGGACTCGACGCGCAGTTCACGCAGTTCGGGCAGCCGGTCGACGGCCACCACGCAGTCCGCCCGCCGGGACCGGATGTTCACCTCGACACCCCAGTCGGTGGATCCGGCGACCACGACCGCCTCGGGCCGCTCGCGCAGCAGGCGCAACGTCCCGTCCAGGGTGCTCCTGCGCAGGAACGAGCCCCCGTCCCGGACGTACTCGGACGCGACGGGCGCGGGCGGGGCCTGTGCGCGGCGCCGGGCCAGCGGGTCGTCGTCGGCGGGCGTGCCCACCGCGAACGCGGCATCACGGATCGGGCGGTAGCCCGTGCACCGGCACAGGTTCCCGCTCAGCGCGTGCAGGTCGAACCCGTTCGGGCCGTGCTCGGCGCAGGCGGACGGCGGCTCGGGTGCGCGGCGGTCGGGCCGGTAGTACTCGGCGGCCATGCTGCAGACGAATCCCGGTGTGCAGTAGCCGCATTGGGAGCCGCCCCGGGCCGCCATCTCCTGCTGCACCGGGTGCAGGACGGGCGGCGTACCGGGCTCCCCGGCGACCGCGAGCCCTTCGGAGGTGACGATCTCCTGGCCGTCGAGCGCGGCGACCGGCAGCAGGCAGGCGTTGACCGCCACCCAGTCGGTGGGGCTGGCCACCCCGGGACGGGCCACCAGGACCGCACAGGCTCCGCACTCGCCCTCGGCGCACCCCTCCTTGGCGCCGGTCAGTCCGCGCTCGCGCAGGAACTCCAGCACGGTGGTGTGCGACGGGGCGGGCGAGATCGGTGTCTGCCTGCCGTTGACCGTGATCCGCGCCGGTACCGGGACCGGCTCGCGTTCTCCGGCGCGACCGGTCACCTCATGCTGCTGTGCCAATGTCAGGCAACTTTCTGTACTCGGAGGCGCCGAGGGCGGCCCACGGGCGCGATCGACGCACCACGGCGACGTGCCGACGGACGGGACGGGAAACCCCGTCACACACCAACGAGCGGACACATCAGAACGGTGCTCCGGGGTCTGTCCGACGATGCGCGCCGCCCGGACGCGCCACTCCCCGGGCCGCGGGCCGGGGGACGACGACCGGCGTCGCGCGCACGGCGCGCATCGTCGGACAGGGCCGAGGCCTAGCAGCCGTGCGCGATCCGACCCGGAACCCAGACGGTGCAGCGGGCGAGGCGGCCGAGATCGGAGCAGGTGTACATCCTCCGGTCGCCTCCTGTCGGTCCTCATGGGTCGGTCCAGCGAAGGTACTGGGCGCGGCCACCGCGGTCAAGCGGCCGACCCGGGCCCCGCACGGCCCCGGTCGCCGGTCCGGCGCGCCCCGTGGTGGCGGCCCGGGGCAGGCGGGTCGGACGCGGCTCCGAGCGCTCGGCGCTCGCCCGGAGGGGGGCCGGTCGGGCTCAACTGCGTTCGCCTGGTGGGAGGTTCGGTCGACCGGGGAGTCAGTGGAGGTCGGCGGGGGCTTCGAAGCGGAAGCCGACGCCGCGGACGGTGTGGAGGTAGCCGGGGGCGGGGGTCTCGCCGAGCTTGCGGCGCAGCCAGGAAAGGTGGACGTCGATGGTCTCGGCGCTGCCGTAGCTGTCCTGCCACGCCTCGGCGAGGATCTTCCAGCGCGGCGCCGGCGTCCGTCCCAGGACTCGATGGTCATCCGGATCCGGCGGGCGACCAGGTACGAGCCTCCGGTCATCCACTCGGGGCCGTCGCCGGCGCCCACCCACACGTGCTCGGCGAGGTCGGCGTCGTCGGTGCCGGCCTTGATCTCCGCGTTGATGGTGGCCCTGTGCTGCCGGGGCCGATGTTCTCCCGCTCGGTGATGATCCTGCCTCCGCCGCCGTAGACGTAGACCTCGGTGACCTTGGAGCCCTCGTTCTGGATGGCGATCTCGACGTGCCCGGTCGGGAAGGAGGTCTTCGAGAGCTCGCAGGTGCTGTCGGTCGTGGTCACCCGCACCGGACAGACCGCGATCCAGGACGCCGACCGTCGTACGGTCATGCGGTCAGCCATCGGCGCAGCTTCCCTGCGCGGGCCCGGTCGACCCGCGGCGCGACGCGGCCGGCGAGCAGGCCCAGGCCGTACCCGGCGGCGGTGCCGACCGCGGCGCCGAGGGCGACGTCGTGCGGGTAGTGGACGCCGACCAGGACCCGCGAGACGCCCATCGCGACGGCCAGCAGCAGGGCGAGCGCGCCGAGGCGACGGTCGACCTGCCACAGCACGGCCGCCGCGGCGAAGACGATGACGGTGTGGTTACTGGGCAGCGACCAGTCCCCGGCGGCGGGACACGCTTCGAGAGTCCGCCCGGCGTCCAGCACCTGGCACGGGCGGGGCTCGCGCAGCACGGACTTGAGGAGCGTGTCGGCCACGAAGGCGACGACGACCACCAGCGGCGCGGCCAGTGCCCGGGCCACCGTCGCACTGTCGGCGCGCCGGGCGTGCCACCAGGCCAGGAGCATCAGCACGGCGACCAGCGCCAGGCCGTACGCGGAGAAGCCGGCGACGGTGTGCTGCACCGGTGCGGGCAGGTGCTGGGCCCACTGGTCGACGCTCCGGTACAGGTCGCCGTCGATTCCGCGGCCGTCGAGGGCGAGCGTGCTCGCGGGCCCGCTCATCGGGCCTTGGCCTGGCGACGGGAGCGCAGCACCTCCAGGACCAGCGGCAGCAGCGACACCGCGACCACGCCGGCGACGATCGGCAGCAGGTAGCGGTCGACGTTCGGGATCGAGGAGCCGAGCGCGTACCCGGCCGTGACCAGGCCGACCGTCCACACCAGGCCGCCGACGACCTGCCAGAGGGTGAAGGTGCGGGTGTTGACGCCGAGTGCGCCGGCCAGCGGGTTGAGGACGGTGCGCACCACGGGGACGAAGCGGGCGAGGACGACGGCCTTGCCGTGGCCGTAGCGGGTGAGGATCTCCTCGGCGCGCACCGCGCCTTCGTGCAGGTGCTTGTTGCGGGAGCGGGCGAGCAGGGAGCGGCCGCCGCGGCGGCCGATGAGGAAACCGGTCTGAGCGCCGGCGAGGGCGCCGACCGCGGCGGCGGCGAGGACCTGGCCGAGGTTCAGGTGGGGGCCGCTGTGGGCACCGGTGGTGCACAGCAGGCCGGCGGTGAACAGCAGCGAGTCGCCGGGCAGGAAGAAGCCGACGAGCAGGCCGGTCTCCGCGAACATGATCACGGCGATGCCCAGTGCGCCGAACGCGGCCAGCAGTGAGCCCGCATCCAGCGGGTTGACGGCCAGCAGGGCGGAGGAGGAGAGCATCGTTCGGTGCCTTTCCGAAGGGGGCGGCCGGTCGGCGGCGCCCGGCCCGTTCGCGGGACGGTCGTGCCTCGCGGTGGCCGGCGTCGTGTCCGAACAGTCAGGTCCAGCATGGCCGAGCGGCGCTGATGGGTTCCTGAAGACCTGAAGGTGCCTTCAGGAACCCCTGGATCGGGCCGCGTCCGTCCGCGTGGAACTTGTCGATCAGCGGACACCCGAGGCGGGCCGAACGTCTTCGGAGGGCCCGAGGCCGCAGGCAGGTGGTGACAGCGCGGGTCCGGTCGGGCGGGCGCTCCGTGGGGCGCTCCCGCCCGACCGGATGAGGTGGGCCCGGACGGTCAGGCGTCCGCGCGGGCCGGGCGGCGGGATCCGGCGGTGAGCCCGAGGACCGCCGCCGCGATGATCACAGCCAGGACCAGGCTGACCGGGCCGGTGCCGAGGTCGAGGCCGCCGCGCTGCCGACTCACACCCGCCCAGTCGGCAAAGCAGGCGCCGAGCGGGCGGGTGAGCACGTATGCCCACCAGAAGGCGAGGACCGGCGGCAGGCGCAGTGCGCGGTGGCCGAGCGCCGGTACGGCGATCAGGGCGGTGAACAGCAGGCCGGAGGGCAGGTAGCCCCAGCCGAGGGTGGCGGCGGTCAGGTCGCCGACGGCGGTGCCGAGGGCGAAGGTCGCCATCACCGCCGCCCAGTAGAAGACCTCGCGGCGCCCACCGCGGACGGTGTCGACCGCGAGGGTGCCCTCCAGGCGGCGCCACAGCCAGAAGACCGCGGCAAGCGCGATGGCGAACGCCGCGGCGGAGGCCGCGTACGGGACTCCGACGGCGACGTGCGCGACGTCGGCGGCCATGGTGCCGAACACGCTCACCATCACCACCGCCGCCCAGTACACGGCCGGCCGGTAGCGGTCGGCCCGGGCCTGGGCGTAGAGCACCGCCGCGAGCAGCACGGCGGCGCCGGCGACCGCCGGGACGGGGCCGAGGGTCCGGGCCAGGTAGTCGGAGGTGGTCTCACCCATACCGGTGGTGAGGACCTTCACCGCCCAGAATCCGGCGGTCACCGCGGGCACCTTGCTCCACGTCCCGCCGGTCGGACGGTCGTGGAGCCGGGGTGCACCGGCCGTCGTCGTGGCGCTCACAGCGGCGCACTCCTTTCGTGGCGCGGCCGTGGCCGCGCCGTCGGGTGACGGGGCGTCAGCCGCCGAGGACGGTGTTGGAGGTGATCGCGGAGGTGGCGCCGTCGACGGTGACCACGTGCCGGACGCCGTCCGGGCCGAGGACCACCGCCTGCCAGGCCCGGCCGCCGCCGGTGACGGACACCGCGCGCAGCGACTCGACCTTGCCGCCGGGCACCGCGGACGAGGCCTTGACCACGGCGTCCGCCGCGTCGAGTGACGGCAGCGGCGCAGGGGCCGGGGCCGGGCCGGCGTCGCCGTGCTCGTCGTTCTGCTCGCCGTCGCGGCCGTCCGCACGGGTGTGGTCGTGGCCGTGGCCGTGGTCGTGGCCGTGGCCGTCGGCGTGGGCGGAGGCCCGGCCGTCCCTCTCCTCGAAGCCGTGGTGCGCGGCGACCGCGACCGCGCTGCCGGCTATCAGGACCGCCACCGCGGCCGCACCGCCCCAGCGCGCCCTGCGCCCGGGCCGCCACCGCCGAACCGTCCCGGTCGGCACCTGCTCCTCCTGCGGTTCCTGGAATTCCTGCCCGCCCGCGGACTCGTCCACCGTGCTCACCCCGGTTCCCCGATGTCTCCGGGCACCGTGCCCGGTCGATGGGCCCAGCATGGCGAGAGGGGGCTGAAGGGTTGCTGAAGACCTGAAGACGCCTTCAGCTGTCCACGTCGGCGACCTGCCACCCTGGAGGTATGCGCGTACTGGTGGTGGAGGACGAACAGCGGCTCGCCCTGGCGATCAAGCACGGCCTGGAGGTCGAGGGGTTCAGCGTCGACATCGTCCACGACGGCCTGTCCGGCCTGGCCCGGGCCACCGACCACTCCTACGACGTGATCATCCTCGACATCATGCTGCCCGGCCTCAACGGCTACCGGGTGTGCTCGCGGCTGCGGGCCGCCGGCAGCGACGCCGGGATCCTGATGCTCACCGCCAAGGACGGCGAGTGGGACGAGGCCGAGGCCCTGGACACCGGTGCCGACGACTACCTGTCCAAGCCGTTCTCGTTCGTCGTCCTCATCGCCCGCCTCAAGGCGCTCGCCCGCCGGATCGGCTCCCGCGCCCCGCGGCGCACCGTGCTCGGCGACCTGGTCGTCGACTCCGCCGCCCGGGCCTGCACCCGGGCGGGTACGCCGATCGCGCTCACCCCGCGGGAGTTCGCGCTCCTGGACCACCTCGCCCGCCGCGCCGGCGAAGCGGTCTCCAAGCGGGACCTCCTCGAGGAGGTCTGGGACTCCGCCGACAGCGATCCCAACACCGTCGAGGTCCACATCAGCGCCCTGCGGCGCAAGATCGACGCACCGTTCGGCCGGAGTGCCGTCCAGACCGTCCGCGGCTCCGGCTACCGGCTGGCGGCCGACGGTGGCTGACCCACGGGCCGGGCTGCTCGGCTCCGCCCGCCGCCGCGCCGCCGGCGCCCTGCGGCAGATCACGGCCAGGCCCCGCATCGCCGCGCTGATCGCCCGTCTGGCACCCCGGTCGGTCCGCACCCGCACCACGCTCGCGGCGTGCGTCAGTGTGGCGGTGGTCCTCCTCGTCGCGTCGGCCGCCGTGCTGCTGCTCCTGCGGGCCAACCTGGTACGCAGTGTCGAGGCCGGGGCCCGCGAGCAGGCCCAGGTGGTAGGGCGGCTCGCCGCCGACGGCCACCTGCCGAACCCGATCCCGCTCGACCACGGCAGCGACTTCGTCCAGGTCACCGACACCACCGGCGCCGTCCTGGCGTCCAGTCAGAACCTCGCCGGCCGGCCCGCGCTCACCCCGACCGGCACCTCCGAAGGGCACGACACCTTCGACCTCCAAGCGCTCGGCGACGAGCACCACCAGCGCGTCACCACCCTCACCGCCGACACCCCCACCGGCCAGGTCACCGTCCGCGTCGGCGCGTCCCTGCACACCGCCGACACCGCCGCGGACCTCACCACCGCCGCCCTCGCCGCCCTCAGCGCCCTCCTCGTCACCACCGTCGGCATCGTCACCTGGCGTGCCACCGGCCGCGCGCTCCGCCCCGTGGAGGTGATCCGCTCGGAGGTCGCCGGGATCGGCGACCGCGACCTCGACCGGCGCGTCCCCGAACCCGGCAGCGACGACGAGATCGCCCGCCTCGCCCACACCATGAACGCCATGCTCGACCGGCTGGAGGCCGCCGGGGTCCGCCAGCGCCGCTTCATCGCCGACGCCTCCCACGAGCTGCGCAGCCCCCTCGCCGTCCTGCGCACCCAGTTGGAGGTGGCTCACACCCACCCCGACCCCGCCGTCCGCGCCACCATGGTCGCCGGCGCCCTCCAGGACACCGACCGGCTGCAGTCCCTCGCCACCGACCTCCTGCTGCTGGCCCGCCTCGACGCCACCGGCCACGACGGGCCACAGGAGGACATCGACCTCGCCGACCTCGTCCGCACGACCGCCGAGGGACGCCACGCCCAGCCGCACGCCGTCACCCTCGACCTCACCGACGGCCTCACCACCACCGGCAACCCGATGTGGCTCGGACGGCTGCTCACCAACCTCCTCGACAACGCCCAGCGCCACGCCCGCACCACCATCGCCGTGCGCCTCGGCTTCGACGCCGAGGCCGGACAGGCCGTCATCGACGTCACCAACGACGGGCCCGCGATCGACCCCGCCGGCCGCGAGAAGGTCTTCGAACGCTTCACCCGCCTCGACGACGCCCGCAGCCGCGACGACGGCGGCACCGGCCTCGGCCTGTCCATCGCCCGCGACATCGCCACCATCCACGGCGGCACCCTCACCATCGACGACATCGGTGCGGGCTGCACCTTCCGCACCCGCCTCCCCGCCCGGCGGGGACCCGCCACGGGCGACGGGGGCACGCGGCCCGGCACCGCATCGGACTGACCCCGTCCGCAGGGCGGCCAGCGCCCTGCCGTCCCGGGCCCAGGTGGCGAGCTGCTGCATGGCGAGTCAGTTCCTGCGGAGTTTGGTGAGGGTCTCGTCGATGTCGGCCTCGACGGCCTCGTCGATGAGCTGGCGGGCGTTCATCCACTCGTCGTTGAAAACGGTGTCCATGTACTTCTCGCCGCCGTCGTTGATGAAGGCGACCATAACGGTGTCCGGGGGCAGGGTGGTCAGGCGGGTCAGGGCGTCGTGGACGACGCCGCCGGCGGAGCCGCCGATGAGCAGGCCGGTGCGGCGGGCGACGACGCGGGCGGTGGCGAACGCCTCGATGTCGCCGACCTTGACGCCTTCGTCGATGAGGTCGTAGTCGACGAGCAGGCCGATGGTGGCGCCTTCGGGGGTGCCGGTTCCGGACTGGTAGTAGTCGTGGGCGGGCGGCCCGAACGCGATGGAGCCCTTGGGTTCGACGCCGACGACCGTGACGTCGGGAACGTGCTTCCTCAGCTCCCGGGCGGTGCCGCACAGGCCGCCGCCGGTGCCGACCGCGCCGATCAGCAGGTCGACGCGGTTGTCGAGGGCCTGGGCGATCTCCCGGCCGACGGGGTAGTAGCCGACGGCGTTGCTCGGGTTGTTGTGCTGCTCGGTGAAGAACGTGTTGTCCTTGCCCCGGGCCATGTCCTCGGCGAGTTCCTCGCGGGCGGCGGTGTGGAGCTCCTCGCCGTCGCCGTCCTCGTCGACGTGGACGAGGTGGGTGCCCATGGCCTTCATGCCGCGGAGCTTGTCGGCGGCGGCGTGGTTGTCGACGACGGCGGTGAAGCGGTAGCCATGCTCGGCGGCGACGACCGCGAGGCCGAGGCCGGTGTTGCCGGAGGTCGACTCGATGATGTGGCCTCCTCCTGGACGAGCCCACCGCCGGCCTCGACGCCGCCCTGCGCGACGACATCGCCGACCTCATCCGCGACCTCACCCGCCACGACGGCATCACCATCGCCCTCACCAGCCACGACCCCGACTTCGTCACCCGCTGCGCCGACACCACCCACACCCTGCACGCCCCCACCGCGCCCAGCGGAGGCATCCCGGCCCAGCACACCACCACGACCCCCACCATCCGCCTGGAGCCGGACGGCGACGCCGTTCTGACGGCCCGCTCCCTCACCGCGCACGTGGGCACCGGCCGCTCCCGCCGACAAGTCCTCACCGGCGTCGACCTCGACGTGCACCCCCGCACCCTGACCGCAATCGTCGGCCCCTCCGGGTGCGGCAAGACCACCCTGCTGCGCACCCTCGCCGGCCTCCACCCCGCCACCACCGGAACCGTCACCCTGGACGGCCGGCCGCTCACCGGCACACACCGCTCGCGCACCCGCGAACAGCTGCGCCGCGTCCAACTGGTGCCGCAGAACCCCCTCGGCGCGCTCAACCCCGCCCGCACCGTCGGCGCCACCCTCACCCGCCCGCTCACCCTCCACCGCACGGCGCCCCCCGACCAGCACCCGGCCCGGGTCGCCCAACTCCTCACCGCGGTCGGCCTGCCCACCGACCACGCCACCCGCCACCCGTACGAGCTCTCCGGCGGACAGCGCCAACGCGTCTCCATCGCCCGGGCCCTGGCCGCCGACCCCGACGTCCTGCTGTGCGACGAGATCACCTCCGCCCTCGACGCCGCCACCGCCGACGGCATCATGGCCCTGCTCCGCGAGCTGCGCGCCGCCCGGGGTCTCGCCGTCGTCCTCGTCACCCACGACCTGAACCTCGTGGCAGCCCACGCCGCCGACACCCTCCACCTCACCCCCGGCACGCAACCGTGCACGCCGCACCCGGCCGCACCCTGACCACGGTCCACACCGGTGTCGTCACCCGGATCCGGGTCAGTGCCCCCGGATCGCGCGGGAGGCCAGCTCCACGTACTCGTGCAGGCCGTAAGCGACAGCAGCCGCCGAGACGGTGCAAGCCAGCACCGCCAGGCCCAGCCCCGCGACCGCGGCCTGGGCGGAGGGCGCCGCGGGCCGGGTCGGCAGGGGCCCGAGGAGTGCCTGGACGCGCTGCGGGACCGGCCCCGTGCTCACCGACAGCAGCGGGCCGCGGGCCGCGCGGCCGGCGGACGCGCCGGCGAGGGCCGCACGCGCGAGGGCCGTCGCGGCCAGACGCCGGTCGCCGACCGCCTCGGCGGCGGACTCGTCGGCCCACCGCTCCAGGTGGAAGTCCAACACCGGGCCGAGAACCCGCAGGGCCGGATGGACGGCGGCGGCCAGATGGACCGTGACCGAGAGCAGGTGATGGCGCCCGGCGAGGTGGGCCCGCTCATGGGCGACGAGCACGCGGCGCTCACGGGCGTTCAGCACCTGGAGCATGGCGCGGGTGACGACAACGCGCCCCGCCCGGAGCCCTCGGCCCGGCAGGGCGAAGGCGTCGGGGTTCTCACCCGTCACCACGAGCAGGTCGCCCTCCGCCTCCGCGTCGGCCGTATCGGCCCAGGTTCGGGCCAGGAGCGAGCGGTGCCCCGACCAGCGACGCGCCACGAGAACGAGCTGTGCCGCAAGCACCGCCGCCGCGACGCCGGCCACCGGCAGAGCCGCCGGCCACGCGGCTGCGACCCGGGCGAGGGACAGGCCTTCGAACAAGGCGAGGAAGGGCACGTGGGCCAGGCCGACCAGGGCCGCCCCCGTTCCGGCGGCGGCGAGGACGGCCGCCCCCGTGATCGCCGCGCAGGCTTCCCTGGGAGGGAGGGCGGAAGCCATGCGCCGAGCGGCCGCCGCCGCGGCCCAGGGGAAGACCAGCGCCGCGAGGACCAGGACCAGGACCAGGACCAGCGTCATGGACCGTCCCCGGCGCTCTCGGCCTGCTAGAGGAGCGCACGCAGCAGGTCCTCGTCGTGGCCGGACAGCGAGGAGACGAACCGCTTGAGGACAAGGTCGCGATCAGCTTCCGCGTCGAGTGCACGATGCATCCGGCCTGCGGCAAGCCCTGCGGCGTCATCCGTGGGCGCGTAGGCGTAGCCCCGGCCGGAGCGGACCCGGACGAGGGTCCCCTTCTCGTGCAGGCGGATCAGGATGGTCGCCACCGTGGTGCGCGCCAGCGCCCGACCGAGAGCCCGGTTGACCTGCTGCGGAGTCATCGGCTCCGCGGAGGCCACAGCACGGCCATCACCTCAGCGGCGAGCTCGCCGTGCGGCCGTCTCGCCTCCGGGCTGCCCTGCTCCATCGTGCTCCGCCTTGTTCCCTCTGCCGGCCCGGCCCTTCGGGTGGCTGGTCGGGTATCCCTCAGCAAAGCCTACGGCCCGTGGGTCGGGCCGCCGCAGGAACCCGTCCCCGAGGCCCCAGGGGGCCGCGGAGATCGCCGCCCTCATGGGTGCCGTGTCGGTACGCGGCGGTGCCGGTGCGTTGCGGTGCCGGTGCGTTGCGGTGTGCCGGTGCGCCGCGGCGGTCAGCCGCAGTGGACGTTCTGGCGGTAGACGTACACGGTCTCTATCTCGCCGCCCCAGTCGATGCAGGTGCCGGCCGCGGAGACGTACACCGGGCCCGCGTAGGTGGTGAACTGGCCGTAGTCGCCGATCCAGTCCTGCGAGCCCGCCACCCGGACCAGTGCGTTCATGTACAGCGGAGCACCCGGGTTGTCGCGCACGTTCACGACGCAGTTCTTGCCGGTGGACCGGCTGTAGGTGAGGTAGACGGTCCCGTAGTCGCCGACCTCCAGGGAGTCGACGACGGTGTAGCCGCTCCCGCAGGCGCCGTTGTAGACGGCGGCCTCGGCCGAACCGGGCACGAGAACCACTCCGGCCAAGGCGGCGGTCGCGACCGCGACGGCGGTGGTGGCACGGTGGACGAGCTGGCGCATGAGAACTCCCTCGCACGGGGGCCGCGTCCGTGCGGCGCCCGGGCTCGGGCGGTGGCGCGACCTGTTGTGCGACGCTAGGTGATCATGGTCTCTCGCAGGTATCGCGGGGTAGCGCGTACACGCACCGGAAATCCGGCTGCCCCCGGCAACTCGGGCTCGCCCGGCAGGACCGACCCGGGTGCCGAGGCTCCCCACCGGCGCCGCCGGGTATGACGGGGATGAGACCACGGTGATATCTCCGCGCACCACGATGGCGTCCCAGGGCAAGGGCTCACCCGGCGGCCCACTGCCAACGGACCGGAAGAGGACGCAGGACGAGATGCGGAAGATGTGCAAACACCCGGCCATGAGTGCAACGGCGACCGCGATCGAGGCCGTCGGCGTATGAGTTCCGCCGTGCATCAGCGATCGACCGGCAGCAGTGCGGGAGTACGGCTGGCCGGCCTGGCCGGGCTCATATGCCTTGCCCTGACAGGTTGTTCGTCATCCGGGGAGCCGGCCCCTGAGGCGGTGCCGACCACGCAGTCTCCGTCCGCGCTCCCGGCGAGCGCCGATCCGCATCTTCCTATCGAGACGTATCTCTTCTCCGAGGCGGAGACGGAGAAGCTGGCCGGGGCGGGAGCCGTGCTGCGCAAGGCGTGCCTGCAGCGGTTCGGTCTCGACTACGCCGTCAGCCCCGCCGGCCCGCAGACCGGACCGCGCACGTTCACGGACCGCCGGTACGGCGTGACTGACCAGGCCGAGGTGGCGGCCAACGGCTACCACCTGGGTGACCGCGACCCGCGCACCCACCCGGTCCACCCGACGCAGTTCTCCGCCGAGCAGCAGCAGGTGCTCACCGGGCACCTCCCGGGGAAGACCGGTGCGGACGACACGAAGTTCGAGGTCAACGGCGTACCGGTACCACCCGGCGGCTGTTACGAGGAGGCGAAGCGGGGCCTGGCCGGTTCGGGGGAACTGGGCCCGAGCAGCGTGGCCCAGCAGGCCAACTTCCAGACCTTCAAGGCCAGTACGTCGGCGCCGCAGGTCACGCAGGCATTCGAGGCGTGGTCCGGCTGCATGAGGAACAAGGGCTACTCCTACCCCAGTCCGATGGATGCCATCAGCGACCCCCGCTTCCTGGGGGACTCGCCCACACCGCTGGAGATCCAAGTGGCGACGGCCGACGTGACCTGCAAGCAGCAAGTGGATCTGATCGCCACCTGGCTCGCGGTCGAGGCTTCCCTACAGAAGGAATTGATCGCACGGCAACCAGCCGAATTCGCGGCGGCGCTCGCGGCGAAGACCGAGGAACTCGCCAAGGCCGACGCCGTGCTGCGCGATCGATGAAGTAGTGGGCTGACACATTTTTCCCGTCCGGGCGTGCCCGACCTTCCCCCGACAGGCCGGGGGATTGCATACACGCCTGGAACGTCCATCAAGAGAGGACCAGAAGAAATGAACCGTACCCTCAAGCTCGCCGCAGCAGCCCTGGGCGCTGCCCTGCTCGTCCCCGCCCTCGCCACCACCGCGCAGGCCGACACCAGCGACTGTCCGGAAGGCGCATTCTGCCTCTTCTACAACTCGAACCAGCAGGGCTCCCACATGGTGGTACCGACGAGCATTCCCGACCTCGCCGGGTACACCTTCACCAGCCCCGGCAACGGCCGAGGGCAGCACGTCAAGAACAACGCCGCGTCGGTTGTCTCCAACACGTGCGTGACGGTCTGGGTGCACTACAACTCCAACTACAGCGGCCCGAGCGACATGTTCAACTTCCGCAATGCCGAGAACCTGGTCAACACGTACAACGAGAACGCCTCGGTGAAGTTCGCCCACGACTGCTGATCCCCACCCACCTGGAAACCGGGCCCCGGTACGCGCTCTCGCGTAGCGGGGCCCGGCTTTGGCGAATACCGCGGCAAGAGCAGGAATCGCGCCAAATCGCCGCACACCTGATCCACCAGCAGATTCGGAGCACCGACACTCATGAAGCGAAGCATCAAGCAGACTCTCGCCCGCGTGGGCGTCGCCGTGGTCGCCACGGCCGGCGCCGTGGTCGCCGTCCCCTCGGTGGCGCAGGCCGCCGACTACAACGGGGCTTGCGGTTCGGGCTACCGCGTCGTCGACTCGATGTCGCTCAAGGGCGGTACCGCGTTCCTGACGTACAACAGCTCGACCGGGCAGAACTGTGCCGTGACGGTCCGAGACAGCCCCGGCAGCCCGGTGTACGTGCTCGCATCCATCAGCCTCGCCACCGGGGGAAATCCCTGGTACAAGGACGGCGACTACTACGGCTCCTACGCCGGACCGGTCTACGTGCACGCGCCGGGCCAGTGCATCGACTGGATCGCCCAGATCGAATGGGACTCGGCACAGCAGCTCGATTCCCACTGCGGCTGAGGCGGTGGAGGTTCGCCGGCGCAGGTCGTTCTGACGGTTCGACCGCGCCCGACGGCCAACCTGCCCGCTGCCGAACGGAGTCGAGGCCGGCGAGGTCCTGCGGGTGGGACGGCCGTCGACTGCCGCCGGGCACCGGAGCGTCCCGCGCCCGGCGGCAGTGACGAGGCGCCGGCCGACGAGTGCCCAGCCGAGGACGCTCCGACATCCACGACAGCTCCTGCGCCCGTCCGGGAGCCGTGCACGGCGCAGGGCACCGCATCAGACCTCAGCGGCCCAGCGCGCACCCAAGGTCGGCGAGCGTGACCGGCCGTTCGGCGGCGGCGCGCCTGTCCTGCTGCGCCGGCACCACCCCGGGCCGCAGGCCGCCCTGCTCGCGAGCGAAGGCCCGCAGCAGGGCCGGGTAGCGGTACCGGCCGGGCGCGTCGGTGAGCAGCAGGTGTGCGTCGACGAGCCGTTCGAGCAGGTGCTCGGCAGCCGGCACCGGAAGGTGCAGCACCTGGGCGGCCTGCACGGTCGAGAGGGGGTCGTCCGTGGCCGTGGCGAGCAGCCGGAAGGCCCGGGCGGCGGCGGGCTCCAGTGCCCGGTAGCTGGGCTCGACACTGGCCCTGACGTCCAGGCTGCCCACCCGCAGTTCGTTCAACAGCATCAGCTGGTCGGCCATGCGGTCCGCGAGGTGCCGCATGCTCCAGCCGGGGCGCGCGCCCAGCCGGGCCGCGCAGATCCGCAGCGCCAGCGGAAGTCGTCCGCAGGCGGCGACCACCTGGGTGGCTGCCTGCGGATCGGCTGCCGACCGTGCGGTTCCGACCAGCCGCCGTAGGAGCAGCGCGGCCTCCGGCGCCGACGGCACGTCCAGTTCGAGCGGCAGTGCCCCGACCAGGTCGGCGAGTCGGTGGCGGCTGGTGACCAGCGCCGCGCAGCCGGGGTCGCCGGGCAGCAGCGGGCGGACCTGCGCGCTGTCGCGGGCATCGTCCAGCACCACCAGGACCCGACGGCCGGTCAGCAGCGAGCGGTAGAGCGAGATCCGGTCCTCCAGTCCGACCGGCACCAGGTCGGCGGGAACGCCGAGCGCGATCAGGAAAGTTCGGAGCACAGTGGCGGGAAGGGCCGGGCTGCCGTCCGTCCCGCGGAGCTCGGCGTACAGCGTGCCGTCCGGGAACGCGGTCCGGGTGGCGTGCGCGACCTGGCCGGCCAGCGTGCTCTTGCCGACGCCGGGCTGGCCCGAGATCACGGCGGTGAACGGCGCCGTACGGTCCAGGGCGGTCAGCCGTCCGCTGAGCAGGGACGTCTCCCGTGCACGACCGGTGAAGTCGGGCAGTGCCGGGGGTAGCTGACATGGCGTCACGGCGAGCGCCGGTCGACAGCGCGCGGTCCGGTCGGGCGCCGGGTGCCCGGCCGCGCCCGCGGCCGCCCCGGCCCCAGCGTCGGCGCCTGTGTCTGCTGCCGCGCCGGCGCTCGCGGAGTTGATGCCGATCGGCTCGGGGCGGGGCCGGGTCGGCCCGTCGAGGGCGGGGTCACCGCGCAGGACGCGCTGGTGAACCTCGCGCAGTTCCCTGCCGGGCTCGACGCCGATCTCCTCGATCAGTGTCTGCCGCACCCGCTGGTAGACGGCCAGCGCCTCGCTCTGCCGCCCGCTGCGGTACAGCACCGTCATGAGCTGGGCCCAGAGCAGCTCCCGCTCCGGGTGCTCGGTGGTGAGTGTCTGCAGCTCGGCGGCGAGTGCCCGGACGTCGCCGCCCAGCCGCAGCTGTGCCTCCAGCCTCGCCTCCACGGCGTCCAGGCGGGCTTCGGCCAGCCACCCGGCCTCCTTGCGGAGCAGCGCGTCCGAGGGGATGTCGGCCAGCGCGGGCCCGCGCCACAGCTGGAGGGCGGCGTCCAGCCGGGCGGCGGCGCGCTCGAAGTCCTGTCGGCGCAGCGCAGCGATGCCCTCGTCGCGCAGGACGGTGAAGCTCTGGAGGTCGAACTCCTGCGCGTCGACGTTGATCCGGTAGCCGCCCGCGGTGGTCTCGATCCGCTCACCCGCCGCGCCGAGCGCCTTGCGCAGCCGCATCACGTAGTTGCGCAGGGCGGCGGTGGCACTCCTGGGCGGGTGCCCGTCCCAGACGGCCTCCGTCAGGAACTGCGCCGACGTCGGCTGCCCGTGCCGGATCAGGAGCGCCGCGAGCAGCGCCCGCTGCCTGCCGCCGGGGACGGTACGGGTCTGCACTCCGTCACGGACCACAAGGGGCCCCAGGATCCCGAATTCCACTCGCCTGTTCTCCTGCGCCGTCGGTGCTCCGAGCGGTGCACGCGGGTTTTCCGGGCGCACCGTGCTGACGGACAAGATCTTGTGCGACGACTGGTTGTCAGGGCCGTCGAGTTGGTGATGGACGGTCATTCCCGTACAAGTGCAAGGCGTTCCGCTGTCCTGACAAAGTCCGTACAACGTCCTGACAACGCCCGAACACACCGTCGGACAGCCCGACAGCCCGACAGCCGGACAGCCGGACAACAACCGTGCACAGGGGCGACCGGACGTCAGCCGCAGTGGCTCCAGCCGCTGGTCCACGAGATGCCCGCGCAGGAGCCGCCGCCCCACTGCACGCAGACGTTCGCCGCGCTCAGGGCGGCCGATCGGGCGCGGTACGTGCCGGCGGTGCCGTCCGGCAACCGGCCGCGCCGCGCCGGACATTCTTCGCGCGCGCGGTGACTCCTCCGTCGCACCCGGCGGGCCGGATCAGGCCCTAGAAGGCTCGTGAAGATCTTGCTGAGGGGCTGTCTGGCTGCGGGCCGGGCGGCCCCTTCTGGTTATGCGCTGGCGGGGGTGAGGTGCCAGG
>NZ_JBIURH010000037.1:0-70974 GCF_044740765.1 Kitasatospora sp. NPDC088346 | reverse complement strand
TTCGGCCTTTCGGCGCTCCCGAACTCTAGCAGAGTTTTTCGGGCTGTTTTCCCGGCCCGGATTCGAATCCATCTCTGATTTCGAAGGCCCGAACCATGCGACCGAACGGCCGCGGGGCAACTCGGAGAACATTACGCTCCGAGCTGCCCCGCGTCAAACCGCGCCAGACCTCGTCAGACCCGGGTCAGGCCGCCTCAGACCTCGACGACCACCGGAAGGATCATCGGCCGACGGCGGTAGTTGTCCGCCACCCACTTGCCGATGGTCCGCCGGACCAGCTGCTGCACCTGCCGGACCTCCAGCACGCCGTCGCTGGCGGAGCGGCTGAGCGCCTCCTCCAGCTTGGCCACCACGGGGCCGAAGGAGTTGTCGTCGATGCCGGAGCCGCGGGCCTGGATGGTCGGGCCGCTGACCATCTTGCCGTTGGTCGAGTCGACCACCACGAAGACGGAGATGAAGCCCTCCTCCCCGAGGATGCGGCGGTCCTTGAGCGAGGCCTCCGTGACGTCGCCGACCGAGGAGCCGTCGACGTAGACGTAGCCCGCCTGGACCTTGCCGACGATCTTCGCGACGCCGTTCTCCAGGTCGACGCAGACGCCGTCCTCGGCGATGACCGTGCGCTCCTTCGGAACACCGGTCTTGATCGCGAGGTCCGCGCAGGCCCGCAGGTGGCGCCACTCGCCGTGGACCGGCATCAGGTTGCGCGGCCGGCAGATGTTGAAGAAGTACAGGAGCTCGCCGGCGGAGGCGTGGCCCGAGACGTGCACCTTGGCGTTGCCCTTGTGGACGACGTTGGCGCCCCAGCGGGTCAGGCCGTTGATCACGCGGTAGATCGCGGTCTCGTTGCCGGGGATCAGCGAGGACGCCATGACGACGGTGTCGCCCTCGACGATCCGGATCTGGTGGTCCCGGTTGGCCATCCGCGAGAGCGCCGCCATCGGCTCGCCCTGGGAGCCGGTGCAGACCAGCACCACCTTGTCCGCGGGCAGGTCGTCCAGCGTCTTCACGTCGACGATCAGGTTCCCGGGGACCTTCAGGTAGCCGAGGTCGCGCGCGATGCCCATGTTGCGCACCATCGAGCGGCCCACGAAGGCGACCTTGCGCTTGTGCTCGTGCGCGGCGTCCAGCACCTGCTGGATGCGGTGCACGTGGCTGGCGAACGACGCCACGATGATGCGCTTCTCCGCGCTCGCGAAGACGCCCCGCAGCGCGGCGGAGATGTCCCGCTCGTGCGGGATGAAGCCGGGGACCTCGGCGTTGGTGGAGTCCACCAGCAGCAGGTCCATGCCCTCCTCGGCCAGCTTGGCGAAGGCGGGGAGGTCGGTGAGGCGACCGTCCAGCGGCAGCTGGTCCATCTTGAAGTCACCGGTGGCCACGACCATGCCGGCGGGGGTGCGGACGGCGACGGCGAGGGCGTCCGGGATGGAGTGGTTGACGGCGATGAACTCGCAGTCGAACGGGCCGATGCGCTCGCGCTCGCCCTCGGCGACCTCCAGCACGTACGGCCGGATCCGGTGCTCGGCGAGCTTGGCCTCGATCAGGGCGAGGGTGAGCTTGGAGCCGATCAGCGGGATGTCCGGGTTCTCCCGGAGCAGGTACGGGACGGCACCGATGTGGTCCTCGTGCCCGTGGGTCAGGATGATGCCGTCGACCTTGTCGAGGCGGTCCCGGATGTAGCTGAAGTCCGGCAGGATCAGGTCGATACCGGGCTGCTCGTCCTCGGGGAAGAGGACACCGCAGTCGATGATCAGGATCCGGTCGCCGTACTCCAGCACGGTCATGTTGCGGCCGATCTCGCCGAGACCGCCGAGCGGCGTGATGCGCAGGGCGCCCTGCTTGAGTGCGGGGGGTGCGCCGAGTTCAGGGTGCGGGTGGCTCAAAAGACTCTCCTCACGACGCACGCCACATGCCCGGGTCCGCCCCTGGGACAGATGGCGTGCGTCCGTCGTTGGTTTCCTACTTGCCAGGCATCTGTGCCTTCGCGCCTTCGTTCCGGTCCAGCGGCGGGCCTTGGGGGGCCCGGCGATCCGGGGCGCGCACGTCTCGTCTGTTACAGGTGTACCCCGCCGGCGGCCAGATCCTGCCTCAGAACGGCAATCTCGTCGTCGGTGGCGGAGACCAGGGGCGGGCGGAGCGGGCCGGCCGGGTGGCCCTGGAGGGTGAGCGCGGCCTTGCTGAGGATGACTCCCTGGGTGCGGAACATACCGCTGAAGACCGGCAGCAGGCTCTGGTGGACGGCGAGCGCCTTGGCGCTGTCACCGGCCGTGAAGGCCTCGATCATGCTGCGCATCTCGGCGGTGGCCACGTGGGCGACCACGCTGACCACGCCGACGGCCCCGACCGAGAGCAGCGGGAGGGTCAGGATGTCGTCGCCGGAGTACCAGGCCAGTCCGGAGCGCGCGATGGCCCAGGAGGCGGCGCCGACGTCGCCCTTGGCGTCCTTGTTCGCGACGATCCGCGGGTGCTCGCCGAGCCGGACCAGGGTCTCGTGGCTGAGCGGCACGCCGGTGCGGCCGGGGATGTCGTACAGCATCACGGGCAGGTCGGTGGCGTCCGCGACGGCGACGTTGTGCCGGTACAGGCCCTCTTGCGGGGGCTTGCTGTAGTACGGCGTGACCGAGAGCAGGCCGTGCGCACCGGCGGCCTCGGCCTGCCGGGCCAGCTCGACGCTGTGGTGGGTGTCGTTGGTGCCGACGCCGGTGATGACGTGCGCCCGGTCTCCCACCGCCTCCACCACGGCGCGGACCAGCTGGGCCTTCTCGGCGTCACTGGTGGTCGGGGACTCGCCGGTGGTGCCGTTGAGCACGAGGCCGTCGTTGCCGGCGTCGACGAGGTGCGCGGCGAGGCGCTGCGCGCCGTCGAGGTCGAGGGCGCCGTCCGCGGTGAACGGGGTCACCATCGCGGTCAGTACCCGGCCGAACGGCGTCTGAGGGGTGGAGGTCGGAGCCATGGGTCCAAAACTACTCGTAGGCCCCAGGGGGGCAGCCATCTCGGTCCACTGTTCGGACATCGGGGGCTGCCCGGCCGGGGGCGCCGACGGGGTGGGGGTACCGCCACGACGTGGGATTCCGGTGCTGCATGCTCGGGGGTTCATGCAGCACCGGAATCCGTGTCCTGAGCGTAGGGAGCGGGGTGAAAAGCTGCAATCCGGACATGCCCGGCAACCCGCCCGTATGCCTGTCCGCCCAGGTCAGGGCGCGACGCGGCCGTGCTTCTCGAAGGCCGCATGGGTGAGCGGCATGAGCTCCGCCCACCGGGCCTCCATCTGCTCGGCGACCATCTCGATCTCCCGCTGCGGGAAGGACGGCACCTTGGCGTGCTCGGCCTTGGTGCGCAGCGAGAGGAAGTGCATCAGCGAGCGGGCGTTGCAGGTGGCGTACATCGAGGAGAACAGGCCGACCGGCAGGACGGCGCGGGCCACCTCGCGGGCGACGCCGGCCTCCAGCATCTCCTGGTAGGCCCGGTAGGAGGCCTGATAGGAGGCGGCCATCTGCTCGGCCACGACGGCGTGCTGCTTCACGGTGCCGTCGACGAACTCGTACCGGCCGGGGCGGCCCTCCTGGACGAGCTTGCGGTCGGCGCCGGGGACGTAGAAGACCGGCTGGAGCTCGCGGTAGCGCCCGGACTCCTCGTTGTAGGACCACCCGCTGCGGTGGCGGTGGAACTCGCGGAAGACGAAGATCGGGGCGCTGATGAAGAAGGTCATCGAGTTGTGCTCGAACGGGGTGCCGTGGCGGTCCCGCATCAGGAAGTTGATCAGTCCGGCGGACTTCTCGGGGTCCTGCTGGAGCGCCTCCAGGGACTGCTCGCCCGCCGTCGAGACCCGGGCGGCCCAGACCACGTCGGAGTCGGCGGCGGCACTGCGGACCAGGTCCACGGTGACGTCGCTACGGAACTGCGGGGCGGTGCCCACGTCGTCGCTCACGCGAAGATCCTCCAGAGATGGTGAAGTCGGTGCCGGCGGCAAGCCTACCGAGGTCGGGCCGGGGGCCTACGACACCGGGTTCAGCCGGATGGCGTGCTGCATGGCCTTGCGGGCGCGCGGCGTGTCGCCGGCGTCGGCGTAGGCCACCGCGAGGCGGAACCAGACCCGCCAGTCCTGCGGGGCGGCCTCCGCCTCGGCCTTGCGGCGGGTGAACACCTCGTCCGCCGAGGCGCGGTCGATCCGCCCGCCGCCGGTGCGCCGCAGCTCGTCCACCGGCAGGCCGCCCTCGGCCTCCAGTTCCCTGGCGAGCCGCTCGCTGGCGCGGCCGAAGCGGACGGTCTGGCGCAGGAACCAGACCCCGATGCCGGGGATCACGAAGGCGCAGACGCCCAGGCCGATGCCGAGCGGCTCGCCGGTGGCGATCAGCTGGACGCCTTCGAGGACGCACATCGCCGCGACGACCAGCAGGGCCGCGGACAGGACGAAGAAACCGGTGCGCGAGGTCATCGGGGGCTCACAGGTCGAGGAAGTGTTCGAGGCCGACGGTGAGGCCGGGGCGGTCCACCACGGTGCGCACTCCGAGCAGGATGCCGGGCATGAACGAGCGGTGGTGCAGCGAGTCGTGGCGCAGCGTCAGGGTCTCGCCGGCGTCGCCGAACATCACCTCCTGGTGGGCCAGCAGGCCGCGCAGCCGGACCGAGTGGACCGGGACGCCGTCCACGTCGGCGCCGCGGGCGCCGGGCAGGCCGTGGGTGGTGGGGTCCGACTGGCGCGGCCGGCCGGCCTTGTCGCGGGCGGCGGCGATCAGCTGGGCGGTGCGGGTGGCGGTGCCGGAGGGGGCGTCGGCCTTGTTGTCGTGGTGCAGCTCGACCACCTCGACGGTCTCGAAGTACTTGGCCGCCTGCTGGGCGAACTGCATGGCCAGGACCGCGCCGATGGAGAAGTTCGGGGCGATCAGCAGCCCGGTCGACGGTGCTCCGTCGAGCCAGCCGCGGACGGTGGCGAGCCGCTCGTCGTTCCAGCCGGTGGTGCCGGTGACCACGTGGATGCCGTGGTGCAGGCAGTGGTCGAGGTTGGCCATCACGGCGTCGGGGTGGGTCAGTTCGACGGCGACCTCGGCGCCCGCCCGGCCGAGCTCCGACAGGTCGGAGCCGCGGCCGAGGGTGGCGACCAGTTCCAGGTCGGGGGCGGCTTCGACGGCCTTGACGGCCTCGGAGCCGATCCGGCCGTTGGCGCCGATCACGGCGACGCGCAGCGTCATCTCGGGGTGTCCCTTCAGGCGAGCAGGTCGGCGAGCCTGGCGGCCCGCCGGTCGTTGATCGGACCGATCAGCGCGAGTGAGGGGCGGTGGGCGCCCAGCACGTCACGGGCCACCTCGTGGACGTCCGCCAGGGTGACGGACGCGATCTTCTCCAGCATCTCGTCCACCGACAGGTGGTGGCCGTAGCTGATCTCGGCCTTGCCGATCCGGTTCATCAGCGAGCCGGTGTCCTCCATGCCGAGCACGGTGGAGCCGGAGAGCTGGCCGATCGCGCGCCGCAGCTCCTCCTCGGTGATGCCCTCCTCGACCACCCGGGCGAGCTCCTCCCGGCAGATCTTCAGCACCTCCTCGACCCGCTTGGGCTGGCAGCCGGCGTAGATGCCGAACAGGCCGCTGTCGGCGTACGAGGAGGAGTAGGAGTAGACCGAGTAGGCCAGGCCGCGCTTCTCCCGGACCTCCTGGAACAGGCGGGAGCTCATCCCGCCGCCGAGCGCCGCGTTGAGCACGCCCATCGCCCAGCGCCGCTCGTCGTGGCGGGGCACGCCGGGGACGCCGAGCACCAGGTGGGCCTGCTCGGTCGGGCGGTTGAGCACCTCGGTGCGGCCCGCGGTGCGGACCGCCTTGACGCCGCGCCGTACCTCGGCCGGGTGGCCGGTGGACCTGGCCAGGACGGGCGCGAAGGCCCGCTCGACCAGCCGGACCACCTTGGCGTGGTCGAGGTTGCCGGCGGCCGCGACGACCAGGTTCTCGGGCTTGTACCGGCGGCGGTAGAAGCCGGCGATCTGGTCGCGGGTGAGGCCGGTGACGGTCTCCTGGGTGCCGAGGATCGGGCGGCCGAGCGGGGCGGTGCCGTAGATGACCTTGGCGAAGAGGTCGTGCACCACGTCGCCCGGGTCGTCCTCGGCCATCGCCATCTCCTCCAGGATGACGCCGCGCTCGGCCTCCACGTCCTCGGGGCGGATCAGCGAGCCGGTGAGCATGTCGCAGACCACGTCGATGGCGAGCGGCAGGTCGGTGTCGAGCACCCGCGCGTAGTAGCAGGTGTTCTCCTTGGCGGTGAAGGCGTTCATCTCACCGCCGACGGCGTCCAGCGCGGCGGAGATCTCCAGCGCGGAGCGGCGTTCGGTGCCCTTGAAGAGCAGGTGCTCCAGGTAGTGGGTGGCGCCGTTGAGCACCGGCGTCTCGTCCCGCGAGCCGACGCCGACCCAGATGCCGAAGGTCGCCGAGCGGACCGTGGGCAGGGTCTCGGTGACGACCCGGAGACCGCCGGGGAGGACGGTGCGGCGCACCGTGCCGGCGCCGTCGACGCCCTTGAGCAGGGTCCGGGTGGTGCCGGGACGCTGCTTCGCTGCCGAGGCCTGAGCCACGGGTGGACCTCCGTAAGAACTGGGGAGACAACAGGGTGCGGCCCGCGCGCCGTGTGGCGTGCGGGCCGCAGGGTGAGCTAGGGCAGCGTCACTCGGACGCGGCCTCGCCGCCCTCTTCGCCCTCGACGACCGGGATCAGCGAGAGCTTGCCGCGCGGGTCGATCTCGGCGATCTCGACCTGGACCTTGGAGCCGACCGCGAGCACGTCCTCGACGTTCTCCACGCGCTTGCCACCGGCGAGCTTGCGGATCTGCGAGATGTGCAGCAGGCCGTCCTTGCCCGGCATGAGCGAGACGAACGCGCCGAACGTCGTGGTCTTCACCACGGTGCCCAGGTAGCGCTCGCCGACCTCCGGCATGGTCGGGTTGGCGATCTGGTTGATCGTCGTACGGGCAGCCTCCGCCGAGGGACCGTCGACCGCACCGATGTAGATGGTGCCGTCGTCCTCGATGGTGATGTCCGCGCCGGTGTCCTCCTGGATCTGGTTGATCATCTTGCCCTTGGGGCCGATGACCTCACCGATCTTGTCCACCGGGATCTTGATGGTGATGATGCGCGGCGCGTTCGGCGACATCTCGTCGGGCGCGTCGATGGCCTCGTTCATCACGTCGAGGATGTGCAGGCGGGCGTCCTTGGCCTGCTTCAGCGCGGCGGCCAGCACGGAGGCCGGGATGCCGTTCAGCTTGGTGTCCAGCTGCAGCGCGGTGATGAAGTTGCGGGTACCGGCGACCTTGAAGTCCATGTCGCCGTACGCGTCCTCGGCGCCCAGGATGTCGGTCAGCGTGACGTAGTGCGTCTCGCCGTCGATCTCCTGCGAGATCAGGCCCATGGCGATGCCGGCGACGGCGGCCTTCAGCGGCACACCGGCGTTCAGCAGGGACATGGTCGAGGCGCAGACCGAGCCCATCGAGGTGGAGCCGTTGGAGCCGAGCGCCTCGGAGACCTGGCGGATCGCGTAGGGGAACTCCTCGCGGGTCGGCAGCACGGGCAGGATCGCCCGCTCGGCCAGCGCGCCGTGGCCGATCTCGCGGCGCTTGGGCGAGCCCACGCGGCCGGTCTCGCCGACCGAGTACGGCGGGAAGTTGTAGTTGTGCATGTAGCGGCGGCGCGTCTCCGGGGAGAGCGTGTCGAGCTGCTGCTCCATGCGGAGCATGTTGAGGGTGGTGACGCCCAGGATCTGGGTCTCGCCACGCTCGAACAGGGCCGAGCCGTGCACGCGCGGGATGGCCTCGACCTCGGCGGCCAGCGTACGGATGTCCGTGACGCCGCGGCCGTCGATGCGGACCTTGTCCTTGATGACGCGCTCGCGCACGATCTTCTTGGTCAGCGCGTTGTAGGCCGCGCCGATCTCCTTCTCGCGGCCCTCGAACTCGGGGAGCAGCTTCTCCGCGGCGATCGCCTTGATGCGGTCGATCTCGTTCTGGCGGTCCTGCTTGCCGGCGATGGTGAGCGCCTTGGCCAGCTCGGGCTTGACGGCGGCGGTCAGCGCGGCGAGCACGTCGTCCTGGTACTCCAGGAAGACCGGGAACTCACCGGTGGGCTTGGCGGCCTGGGCGGCCAGCTGGGCCTGCGCGGCGCACAGGACCTTGATGAACGGCTTGGCGGCGTCGAGGCCGGCGGCCACGACCTCCTCGGTCGGCGCCTCGGCGCCGCCCTCGACCAGCTTGATCGTCTTGGTGGTGGCCTCGGCCTCCACCATCATGATCGCGACGTCGCCGTCCGGCAGCGCGCGGCCGGCCACGACCATGTCGAAGACGGCGTCCTCGAGCTCGCTGTGGGTCGGGAACGCCACCCACTGGCCCCTGATCAGCGCGACGCGGACGCCGCCGATCGGGCCGGAGAACGGCAGGCCGGCCAGCTGGGTGGACGCGGAGGCGGCGTTGATGGCCACCACGTCGTACAGGTGGTCGGGGTTGAGCGCCATGACCGTCACGACGACCTGGATCTCGTTGCGCAGGCCCTTGACGAAGGACGGGCGCAGCGGGCGGTCGATCAGGCGGCAGGTGAGGATCGCGTCCTCGGAGGGCCGGCCCTCGCGACGGAAGAACGAGCCGGGGATCCGGCCCGCGGCGTACATCCGCTCCTCGACGTCCACCGTCAGCGGGAAGAAGTCGAAGTGCTCCTTCGGCTGCTTGGAGGCGCTGGTGGCCGACAGCACCATGGTGTCGTCGTCCAGGTAGGCGACGGCGGAGCCGGCGGCCTGACGGGCCAGCCGGCCGGTCTCGAAGCGGATGGTACGGGTGCCGAAGCTGCCGTTGTCGATGACGGCCTCGGCGTAGAACACGTTCTCTTCCACCTGGAAGATCTCCTCTTTCGTACGTTTCCCGAGGAGCGCCCCTGCGCTTTGCCTACCGATGGCCCGGGCAGTCTGGGCCGGTCTTCGATCGAAGCCTCCGGGCCGTCCGTTCGTCGGACTCCCGGGGGCCACTACCGAGGACCGGCGCCTCTGGCCTGCTGGTAGGTGGTCGCGTGTGGACGCTCCCCTGGTGCGGGCGGCTTCCGTTTGAAGCCAGCGGCCCGCTTGTGGTGCCGGTGCAGCTGCCCCGGATTCTTGCGGCGTCGTGTCGCCGTCATGACCGGGCATGCCCTTCACCTTACAAATTCACACCCTACCGATCCGGTGATTGCCACGCGTGGGGAAATCCACCGGTGTCTACGGCGCGGATGTGCCGAAGGGCGGCTCCCCCGGGAAGGGGAGCCGCCCCACGGTGCGGTACTCAGCGAGCGCCGCCGGCGGCGCCGCGGCGGATGCCGAGGCGGTCGACCAGGGTACGGAAACGCTCGATGTCCTTCTTGGCCAGGTACTGCAGCAGGCGGCGACGCTGGCCGACCAGGATCAGCAGGCCACGACGCGAGTGGTGGTCGTGCTTGTGCAGCTTGAGGTGGCCGGTCAGGTCCGAGATGCGGCGCGACAGCATGGCGACCTGGACCTCCGGAGAGCCCGTGTCGCCCTCCTTCTGGCCGAACTCGGCGATGATCTGCTTCTTGACGGCGGCGTCGAGAGCCACTGCAACTCCTTCAGGGGTTTCCGGGTGATCCTGGTAGGCGACACAGAATCTGACAGAGCCCGGACTGACCAAGAGTACCAGCGCCCGCCGGCGCCCCGGACAGGGGGCGCCGGCGGGCGGCGGTCACGGCTCTGCGGCGGCGGTCAGCTGGTGGCGCCGCGGACCAGGGCGTAGATGTTCAGCACGGCCAGCGCCAGCGGCACCAGCGAGATCAGCATCAGCCCGTCGATCATGTCGAGGATACGGCCCCAGAACGGCGAGACGCCCTGCTTGGGGACGATCAGCGCGATCGCGGTGAGCACCGCGGCGCCGAACGCGATGGACGCGGCCAGCCAGACGGTGCGCAGGTCGATCGCGGTCGCGCCGGACTTCAGCAGGAACAGCGGGGTGTGCAGCGACAGGCCGAGGATCAGCAGGCCGAGGCCGGCCAGGCCGGCCACGGTCAGGCTGAAGACCTGGGCGGTGTAGCGGAACAGCCGCGCCCGCAGCATGGTCGACACGCCGAGGCTCAGCGCGAGCAGCTCGCCGGACGCGCTGTCGCTGAAGCCGAGCACCGCGCAGGCGCCGACGACGGTGGCCGCGCAGCCGCCGACCAGGCCGACCAGCACCTCGTGCCCGCGGCGGGCCTGGTGGGCGATCCGCTCGTACTGGACGGTCTCCGCGTGGTCGGTCTCCTCCGCGTAGGAGGTGCCGCGGGTGCGGGTCTGGCCGGGGGCGCTGAAGCCGACCGGCAGCCTGGCGAAGCGGGCCGACAGGGCGGGCAGGAAGCCGATCGCGGCGACCGCGGCGACGCCGGTGACGGCGGCGATGTGGCGGGCCGGGGTCCCCGGGAGGAGCACGGCGGCGAAGGTCGCGAGGGTGCCCGCGCCGGCCAGGAAGGCGGCGGCGACGAACACCGAGTCCTTCTCCGGGAGCAGGCCGACCAGCAGCACCGCGACGATCAGCACGGCCACGCAGCCGACCAGGAACTGCAGGCGGCCGGGGCCGTCGCCGTGGTGGGCGACGGCGATGATGCCGGAGCCCGCGATCAGGGTGTGCGGCAGCGCGCCGAGGCCGAGCGCGAGCGCGGCGTCGTGGTCGTCGTAGACCCGGGCCCGCACGCCGGCGTAGGCGACCAGCACCACGGCGGTGACGCCGGCGAGGATGCCGGGCAGGCCGTACATGTCGTGGTGCACGTCGGAGTACCAGAGGGCGAAGCCCAGCAGGGCCAGCAGCACCGTGGCGCCGATCAGGCCGAAGGCCCGCATCAGGTCGGGGCTCCAGAACCGGCGGTCGGCCTCGACGGCCTTGGCGATGGCGTCGGCCACGTCGTCGTAGACGGCCGGCGGCAGCGACTCCGCGAACGGGCGCAGGCTCAGCAGGTCCCCGTCGCGCACCTGCTGGGCGGAGAGCGGCAGGCCGCTGTCGAGGACGGTGCCGTCGCGGCGCACCAGGTGGAAGCCCGTGGGCGCCCCGTCCACCTGGGTCTGCCCGGAGAGCCTCAGCACCTCGGGGTAGATGTCCGCGAGCGGGACGTCCTCCGGCAGGGCGACGTCGATCCTGCTGTCCGGAGCGACGACGGTGACCCGGCAGAAGCCGGTCGTGGCGTTTCCGCTCATGCGCCCACCTCGTAGACCTCGGCGGGCGCTTCGCGCAACGCGCTGCCCCCATTGGCTAGCTCGCGGTGCTCGCTCACGCGGAGACCTCCCCCTTGTTGACTGTGTCGGTACGTCAGCTAGGCGCCCGTCGCCCGGCCGGCCCGGAACTGGCACGATCCGGCCAAGAGTTGGCGCGGCGACACCCTACCGCCAGGGCGGCCGACCCCGCGCGCCACCCCCTGGGCCCTCCGGCGGGCCCCGACGCCCGGTTGACCGGGCGACAGATCGCGCGCGGACGGCTGACGGGCGCACAGTCCGCCCCCGTGGCCGGACGATCCGGGCCGAGCAGTAGGATCGGCCCCTGCGCGAGGCGTACGGGGGCGGACGAACGCAGAGTCCCCCCTGGAGCGCCTGCGGTCGGCGGAGCGGGGGCGGCGTCATCAAACGGGGCGCCCTCACCCGTACGTATCCCAGTTGCGTGAGGGCTGATGCCGTGGTGAGCGAGCAGTACGAGGCGGTCGCATGAGCGTGGTAACCGTCAAGCGTCCGGCGCGGGCGTATCCGCCCCCGGTGCCGGACGAGCCGGTGGAGCTGGTGGCTCCACCCGAGTTGCCCCGCGGCGGCGGCGAGGACTGGATGATGTCCTTGCTGCCGCTGCTCGGCATGGGCGGATCGGCGGCCTTCTTCTTCTCGCCGGGCGCCCAGGGCCCGATGAAGATGATGGGTGTCCTGATGGTCGCCTCCACCGCCGGCATGGCGGTGGCCCAGATCGTCAAGGCGCGCAAGGGCGGCAGTGCGGGGACCGCGGACGAGCGCCGCGACTACCTCAAGTACCTGCAGCAGATGCGCCGCCAGGTCCGCCGCACGGCGGAGCACCAGCGCGGTTCGCTGCTGTTCACGCACCCCGAGCCGGACCAGCTCTGGTCGATCGTGGCCGAGGGCCGCCGGCTGTGGGAGCGAAGGCCCGGCGACGCGGACTTCGCCCAGATCAGACTGGGGCGCGGGCCACAGCAGCTGTCCACCCCGATCCGGGCGCCGCAGACCGCGCCGATGGACGAGCTGGAGCCGCTCGCGGCCGAGGCGATGGGCACCTTCATCAAGGCCCACGGCACCCTTCAGGACCTGCCGCTGTCGGTCTCGCTGCGGGCCTTCTACCACATCATGGTGTCCGGCGACCCGGACGCCGTGTACGGCAACGTCCGGGCGATGGTGGCCCAGTTGACCACCCTGCACTCCCCCGAGGACCTGATCGTGGCGGTCGCCGCCGCGCCGGGCGCGGTGGACGAGTGGGAGTGGGCCAAGTGGCTGCCGCACACCCAGCACCGCAAGGAGAACGACGGCGCCGGTTCGCGCCGCCTGATCGCCACCGGTCTGGGTGAGCTGGAGGAGCTGCTGGCCGACGAGCTGGCCGGCCGCAAGGGGTTCTCGCGGGACACCGTGCCCTCGCCCGACCAGCCGCACATCGTGGTCATCATGGACGGCGCGGCCGTCCCGCAGGACTCGCTGCTCGGCGGCGTGGAGGGCGTCCAGGGCGTCACCGTCCTGGAGGTCGTCCCCGGCGACCTGGACGAGCCCGGCGGCCACCTGATGATCACCGTCGGCAAGGACGAACTGCTGCTGGAGGCCGCCTCGGGCGCCTCCTACTCGGGCAAGCCCGACGTGCTGTCGGTCTGGCAGTCCGAGGCGCTGGCCCGCCAGCTGGCCCCGTTCCGGGCGTCGGCCGGCGGTGACGACGGCGACCCGTCGCTGGTCAGCATGGACTTCACCGAGATGATGAACACCGGTGACCCTGGCACCTTCGACCCGGCCCGGCACTGGCGGGCGAAGCCGCTGCGCGAGAAGCTCCGGGTGCCGCTCGGCGTGGGCACCAACGGCGAGTACGTCTGGCTGGACATCAAGGAGGCCTCGCTGGAGGGGATGGGGCCGCACGGCATGTGCGTCGGCGCCACCGGTTCCGGCAAGTCCGAGGTGCTCCGCACGCTGGTGCTGGCGCTCGCCGTGACGCACTCCTCGGAGATCCTCAACTTCGTCCTGGCCGACTTCAAGGGTGGCGCCACCTTCGCGGGCATGTCGGAGATGCCGCACACCGCCGCGGTGATCACCAACCTGGAGGGCGAGGCCACCCTCATCGACCGCATGCGCGATGCGATCGAGGGCGAGATGAACCGCCGCCAGGAGCTGCTGCGGGCGGCGGGCAACTACGCCAACATCAACGAGTACGAGCGGGCCCGCGCCGCCGGTGCGGCGCTCGACCCGCTGCCCTCGCTGGTGATGATCATCGACGAGTTCTCCGAACTCCTCACCGCCAAGCCCGACTTCATCGACCTCTTCATCCAGATCGGCCGGATCGGCCGTTCGCTGGGCATGCACATGCTGCTCGCCTCGCAGCGGCTGGAAGAGGGCAAGCTGCGCGGTCTGGACACCTTCCTGTCCTACCGGCTGGGTCTGCGGACCTTCTCCGCGGCCGAGTCCCGGGCCGCGATCGGCGTGCCGGACGCGTACCACCTGCCGCCGGTCCCCGGCGTCGGCTACCTGAAGTTCGGCTCCGACGTGATGGAGCGGTTCCGGGCCGCGTACGTGTCCGGCCCGTACCGGCCGCCGGGCCAGCAGCGCACCAGCGGCGGCGCGACGGTCACCGCGCAGCCGGTGCTGTTCACCGCCTCCGAGGTGCCGATCGTCGAGCCGGTCGTCGAGGAGGTGGTCGAGGAGGTCGAGGAGATCGACGACTCGCTGCTCGACACCATGCTCGACGTGTTCGTGGCGCGGATGCTCAGCCAGGGCCCGCCGGCCCACCAGGTGTGGCTGCCCCCGCTGGAGGAGCCGCCCAGCGTGGACCAGTTGGTCCCGCCGCTCCAGGCCACCGCCGACCGCGGCCTGACCTCGCCGGAGTACGGCGCGCTCGGCCGCCTGGTGGTGCCGGTCGGCATCGTCGACAAGCCGCGCGACCAGCGCCGCGACGTGCTGTACCAGGACTACTCGGGGGCGGCCGGTCACGGTCTGATCGTCGGTGGTCCGCGGTCCGGCAAGTCGACCATGATCCGCACCATGGTGGCGGGCTTCTCGGTCACCCACACCCCCGTCGAGACGCAGTTCTATCTGCTCGACTTCGGTGGCGGCGGCTTCGGCGCGCTGGCCGACCTGCCGCACGTCGGCGGCGTGGCCGGGCGACTGGACGTCGAGAAGGTTCGCCGCATGGTCAGCGAGGTGCACGGGGTGCTGAACCGCCGGGAGGAGCTCTTCCGGGCCAGCGGCATCGACACCATCGGCACCTACCGGACCAGGCGGGCGGCCGGCCAGCTGCCGGACGAGCAGTTCGGCGACGTCTTCCTGATGATCGACGGCTGGCTGACCTTCAAGCAGGAGTTCGAGGTCCTGGAGCCGGTCATCGCCGACATCGCCCAGCGCGGTCTCGGCTACGGCGTCCACGTCATCCTCACCGCGGCCCGGTACGCCGAGGTCCGCCCGGCCCTCAAGGACCTGCTGCAGAACCGCACCGAGCTGCGGCTCGGCGACTCCATGGAGTCGGAGATCGACCGCAAGGTGGCGCAGAACGTCCCGGCCGGCGCGCCGGGCCGCGGTCTGACCGCCGCGAAGCTGCACTTCCTGGGCGGCCTGCCCCGGCTGGACGGCTCCTCCTCGGTCGAGGACATGGCGGACGGCGTCGCCGACCTGGTCGCCCAGGTCAACGCCGCCTGGGCGGGCCCGCGGGCCCCGCAGGTCCGGATGCTGCCGCAGGTGCTGGACGGCAACAGCCTGCCGAAGGGCTTCGAGCACCCCGAGCTGGGTGTCGCCTTCGGTGTGGACGAGGTCGAGCTGGCGCCGGTCTTCGTCAACTTCGAGTCCGACCCGCTGTTCATCGTCTTCGGTGAGAGCGAGTCGGGTAAGTCGGCGGTCCTGCGGATGCTGATCAAGCAGATCACCGAGCGGTACACCCCGGACCAGGCCGGCATCGTGATCGGCGACTTCCGCCGCTCGCTGCTCGGCGTGGTGCCGCCGGAGTACCTGGTGGAGTACGCGGCGGCGGCGCCCGCCATGACCTCCATCGTGGAGATGCTGCGCGGGGCCTGCTCCCGCCGCCTGCCCGGTCCGGACGTCACGCCCGAGCAGCTGCGCAACCGCAGCTGGTACAGCGGCAAGGACATGTTCGTGATCGTGGACGACTACGAGCTGGTCGCCACGGCGTCGGGCAACCCGCTGGCCCCGCTGGCGGAGTTCCTGCCGTTCGCCCGTGACATCGGTCTGCGCGTGATCATCGCGCGCAGCGCCGGTGGTGCCGGCCGGGCCCTGTTCGAGCCGGTCATGCAGCGGATGCGCGAGCTGGGCGGCCAGGGCGTACTGCTCTCCGGCGACAAGGGCGAGGGGGCGCTGCTGGGCACCGCCAAGCCGCAGCCGCTACCGCCGGGCCGGGGCGTGTTCGTCTCGCGCCGGATCACCGCCGGTCAGACCGTGCAGACGGGCTGGCTGCCGGCGCCGTAGCGGTACGCCGAGCGCGGTGCGCAGGACGACGAGGGCCGGATCCCGGAAGGGGTCCGGCCCTCGTGGCATTCCACACCGTGGAATGTGCCAGAACGTTACCGAGCTTTTTTCACCGCCGAGCTGCGGTTCCCGTACCCTCCCGGGCCCCGGGGCCGGGCCGGGGCTCCGACCGGATCACCTAGCCACACACCCTGAGATTTCCTTCGATTGATCGGCAATCCTGCCAGCTTCACCTTCGATTCATGCCCAGTTCATCGGAGTCAACAAGTCGGACATAGCAGAAGATTGCCCCGCGCGACCATGAAATCTGTACCGAACGGTGCAGGATGCAACGGATTCCGCAGCCGATCGGCGTTGACGCACCCGATCCCGTCGCGGTTCCATGGCGCACCGGGAGCGACCAGGAAATGACACCGGCCACGCCGTTCGGAGGCGATACCGCTCCCGCCCCCAGCCCCCAGCCCCCGCCCAGTCGATCGGACCTCCCATGACCGACACGCTTCCCCCACAGGTCGTCGCCGCCCCCGAGGTCGGCCCGGCCGTCGCGGGTCCGCCGAAGAAGCTCACCCGTTCGATCGGCGTCGTGGGTGGAACCCTGCTGACGCTCTCCTGCGTCACACCGGCCTCGACCCTCTTCGTGGTCGTGCCGGACCTGTTCGGCAGCGTGGGCAGCGCCACGGCGCTGACCATCGGGATCGGCTCGCTGCTCTGCGTCGCGGTGGCCTTCTGCTACTCGGAGCTCGGCACGCTGATCCCCAGCGCCGGCGGCGAGTACGCCATGGTGGGCAGCCTCGCCGGCCGCTTCACCGGGTGGCTGGTCTTCATCCTGTCGCTGCTGGTGGCGATGATCGTGCCACCGGTGATCGCCCTCGGGACGGCCGACTACCTGGCGCCCGTCCTGCACGTCGACAAGCCGCTGGCCGGCGCCGCGGTGATGCTGCTGGCCACCCTGGCCGGCCTGCTCGACCTGCGGGCCAACGCCTGGATCACCGGCATCTTCCTGGTCCTCGAAGTGATCGCGGCCGGCATGGTGGCCGTCCTCGGCTTCAGCCACAGCCGGCGCGGCGTCTCCTCGATGCTGCACGGCACGGTGATCCCGGAGGGCGGCGCGAGCCAGGCCGTCACCATCAGCATGATCGTCACCGGTCTCGCCATCGCGCTCTTCATCACCCAGGGCTTCAGCACCGCCGTGTACCTCTCCGAGGAGCTGGAGAACCCCCGCCGCAACGTCGCCCGCACCGTGCTGTGGACGCTGGGCCTGTCCTCCGCCGTCATCCTGGTGCCGGTCGCCGCGATCACCATGGGCGCGCCCAGCATGGAGGCACTGAGCGGGGGCGACATCAGCGCTCTGATCACGCTGTGGAGCAACTCCGCGGTCGGCACCTTCATCAGCCTCTGCGTGGCCCTGGCGATCATCAACGCCGGCATCGTGATGGTCATCCAGAACTCCCGGGTGCTGTTCGCCTCGGCCCGCGACCGGGCCTGGCCTGCGCCGGTCAACCGCGCGCTGTCGACGATCGGCCGGTTCGGCTCGCCCTGGGTCGCCACCCTGGTGGTCGGCGTGCCCGGCGCGGTGCTCTGCTACGTCAACCTGGACACCCTGTACGGCATCACCGGCGTCTCGGTGACCGCGATGTACCTGCTGGTCGCCGTCGCCGCGCTGCTCGGCCGCCGCGCGCACCACAAGCACACCAGCGCCTGGCGGATGCCGCTGTGGCCGGTCGTCCCGGCCCTGCTGATCCTGGTGCTGTGCTACGTGCTGTACCTGCAGGACGCGTCGTTCCTCAAGTGGACCGGCGGCATCGTGGCCGCGGCCAGCCTCTACTGGCTGTTCTACCTCCGCCCCCGCCCGGAGAGCCGCTGGGTGATCACCCTGCCGGAGGACCAGCAGGTCTGACCTCCGCCCCCGCAACGGCCGGTGGCCCCGACCCTTCCCGGGTCGGGGCCACCGGCCGTTTCCGGCTGCCGGGTTCAGAGCTCCGCGCCGGGCCGGCGGCGGCGGTAGTCCCGCAGCACCACCGAACCGCCGATCAGGGCCGCCACCACCAGCGCGCCCGCGCTCAGCACGAAGGTACCGGTCCGCTGGTCACGGTCGGCCTGGGTCTCCGCCAGGCCGAGCGGCTCGGCCACGATCGGGACGGTGTCCAGCTGCACCTTGGCGCTCTCGTGCGGCTTGACGTCCTGCTCGTTGCCGCCCTGGACGGCCTTCACCGGGTCCACCACGCCCCAGCCGACGAACTTGTTGCGGCCCCGGTCGTTGCGCTGCGCGGTCTCCTCGATCCGGGCCCGGACCTGGGCGGGCTTCCAGTCCTTGTGCATGCCCATCAGCACCGCGGCCACGCCCGCCACGTACGGGGTGGAGAAGCTGGTGCCGTTGTCGACGCACTGACCGCCGCCGGGGACGGTGGACAGCATGTCCACCCCGGGCGCGACCACGTCGACGAAGTCGCCGTACTGGGAGAACGGCGCCCGCTCGTTGTTGCGGTCCGAGGCACCCACCGCGAGCACGGTGTCGAAGGCCGCGGGGTAGGTGTTGCCCTCGTGGCCGTCGTTGCCCGAGGAGGCCACCACCACGATGCCCTGGTCGTCGGCCTTCTTCAGGACGGCCTCCAGGTCGGCCTTGCGGTCGAAGTCGCCGTTCTCACCGGTCGCCCGGACGTCCTGCGAGATGTTGATGACCTGGACGCCCCGGCCGATCATGGTGTTGACGGCGTCGATCAACGACCCGACGTCACCGTTGCCCTCGGCGTCGTTCTGCCGGATCGTGACGATCGACGCGTCCGGGGCGATCCCCACGAAGCCGGTCCGGCCGGGCAGCGCACGGGCGGCGATGATGCCGGCCACCTTGGTGCCGTGGCCGACCTTGTCCGTCACCCCGGTGCCCTCGACCGGGGCCCCGGTCTGCCGGTCCTTCAGCGACGAACCCGCGTCGGTGACCTTGCCCGCGAGCTGCTGGTTCTGGTTGTCCACCCCGGTGTCGATGACGCCGACGGCGACGCCCGCACCCCGGCCGGCCTGCCACAACTCGCCCAGCAGCACCCGCTGGAGCGCCCACGGGGTGCTCGCCACGTCCTGGGACGGGAACGTGCACTCACCGGCGGCGGCTATCGAGATCGGCGACCGGCGCAGGTCCCCGCCCGCGCCCTCGGCAGGCGGCTCGGCGTAGGCCGGGGTCGCGGCCACCGCGCCGACCATCCCCAGCACCACGGACGCCGCGGCCAGCCTGCGGTACGTACCCAACGACACCTGTCCACCCCTCTGTTCCCCACGATGCCCGCGCGCCCGTGCGACGCGCGAAGGGCGGGCGCCCAGCCGGGCGCCCGCCCCACCACCACGTTGCGCGCCGCCCCGACCGGGGCGGCGCGCAGCGGTGTCAGCCCGCCCAGATGTTGGCGTTCTTCGACTCGGTGGCCTGGTAGCTCTGGGCCGCGTTGTCCAGCGCGGTCGCGATCTGGCCGAGCACCTGCTGCAGGTCGGCGGCCTTGGCATCCCACTGCGCCTGGCGGGCCTGGTAGCCCTCCTGCGCCGAACCCTCCCAGCTGGAGGCGATGCGCTGCACGCCGGACTTCAGGTCGTCCAGCTGCGACTGGATGCGCGCAGCGGTCTGGCGCACCTCGGAGCTGGCGTTCTGAATGGTGGAAAAATTGACGAGAATGTTCCCGGACATGGTGTCTCCTTGTCGATGGGACCGTCAGCCCACACCGGGGGGCTGACGGTCAGGCTTCGGACTGCGCGAACCCGCGAGGGCTCAGCCGCCGATCCCGGTCAGCGAGGACTGCTGGTCCTGCTCGGTCGCGGCGTAGGCCTTCGTGGTGGCCTCGATCGCCTGCTTGATCTCGTCGAGCACCTTGTTCAGCGCGTTCGCGTCCTCGTTGAACCGCGACTGCATCTGCTGGTACGCGGTCGCGGCCGCGCCCTGCCAGCCCGAGGCGATCGAGTCGACGAGCGAGTTCAGCCGCCCGATCTCGCCCTGGACCTGAGCGTTCACCTCACCGATGCGGTTGGCGAACGCGTTCATCTCCTCAGCAGTCGTCTTGAACTGACCAGCCATGATCCACCGTCCCCCATGAGACTGACTTCGTCCGGGTAGTCCTGGCACGGTCTACCCGTCGACACCACGGTGTGATGTCACCAGAGCACTTTAGCCGCCCGGCGCAAGGCACCCAACACCGGGCAGCGGTTAGTTACCAGACCATGACACGGTGCCCGAAAGCGGAATGACGTACTGTCACGCGTTCTGCGCCTGCTCGGCCGCGGCCCGGCTCAGCACCGGCCCGGCCGGCACCAGCCTGGACCACGCCAGCGGCACCAGGGTGGGCGTGACGTCCTTGTACCCGAGGCGCGCCTGCGACTCGTTGCCGTCCTTGGACTCCCCCGCCGGGGCCGGCGCCGGGGCGGCCGAGGGGGAGGCCGAGGCGCCGCCGGCCTTCGTCCCCACCGCGTCGTTGTTGTTGGGCAGCGAGTAGCGCAAACCGGTCTCGGTGATCAGGAAGTCGCTGCCGGAGCCGCCCTCGCCCACGCTGTCGACGGCGCGGTAGAAGAGGCCGTGGCCGGCCGTCACGTGCGCGCTGAGCGAGCCCGAGTCGATGTCCGCCGGGTACTTGACGCCCGCCCACACGCTCTGCTTGACGACGTTGTTCTCGATGCCCTCGAAGGTGCTGCAGACGATCGCGCGGTCCTCGTTGCCGTTCCCGACGTTGAGCGCCTTCTCGATCTTCACCGTCGGAATGTCGGACTTCGGCCGCATCGCATCGGGGTCCACCTTGGGGGCCAGCCCGGCGTTCTCCGCCGGGGTGAGCTGGTACGGCACCGGCTTCTTCTTGTCGTACGCCGTGTCCAGCGACGGGAAGTTGAGGATCAGCTCGGCCTGGAAGGGCGTCACCGAGTACAGCCGGTTCAGGCCGACCACGAAGTAGCTGTCCTGGAACTGCAGCACCCGGCCGACCCGCCGCTCGGCCGCGGGAAGCGGGTCCGACACCGCGGACTGGACGACCTTGGCGGAGGTGTAGTCCGGGATCTCGGGGAAGAGGATCGCCTTGCCGTTCGCCAGGGTCTGCAGCCAGTCGGCGGTGACCTGCTGCGGCTTGGCGTCCCGGCCGAACAGGGCCGACTCCATCGCCAGCTGGTCGACGGCCTGGGCGTTGGGGCCCACCGCGTGCTTCGCGCCGTTGGAGTCCACCAGGTACTTCCCGCCCGGCTGCCCGGAGACCGTCGGCCCCTGGACGTACAGCGCCTGACCCTCGGTCAGCATCCGCTGGTCCTTGAGCGCCGCGGCGTCCTTGTCGGCCGCGACGAACACCGCCTGGCTGATCGACCCCTGGGTGTTGTTCGCGTTCCCCAGCCGGTCGCACACCGACCACAGCTTGGCCTTGCCGGCGTCGTCCGACTTCGGCAGCCGGTCCGGCGCGTAGGGGATGCCGATGGTCGCGCCGTGCCGCGGGTACTTGTCCAGCACGTCGTCGGCGACCGACATCACGGTGGCGTTGGCCGGCAGCACCAGACGGGCCGAGGACATGTTGAGCACCTGGTGGAGCACGCCCTTGCCGCTGGCGTCCTTCAGCACCACGTACCGGGTGGTCGACTGCTTGGCCTGGACGATGTACTTCCCGCTGTCCCAGTTCAGCGGCGCGCTGGGCTTGATCACACCCCACATGCCGAAGCCGGCCACCACCACCGCCGCCACGACGAAGCTCGGCAGCACCGCCCGAATCGGGCGGGGCGCGTCCTCGTCGTTGCCGCCGCCACTGGGCTGCAAGAAGGCGCCCACCATCCGCTTGCGGGCGAAGGTGTAGGCGTTCAGCTCGTCCCGGCGTGATGCCATGCTTGTCGTCTCCCCTGTCTGACCGACATCTGTGCGTACGTCAGCGCGCTTGTGCAGTGCGTGAGTCTGCCACCCCGCCGCCGCTCCCGGCCCGGGGCACCCCCCGCGGGCGCCGGCCCCGGCCAAACCCTCTACGATGCGGCAGCAGACGGTGAGTACGGTACGGGTACGTTTCGCCGACCGGCCAACCGGGCCGTGATATCTGATCAGAGAGGGCCTCTCGGGGGATGCCAAGCCAGTCCGCACCAGCGCGACGCAGCACATCGAACGGCCGGACGCCGGGCGGTCGGGGCACCGGCCGGGGAGGCCGGCGCTCCGGCCCGGCGCAGGCGGCGCCGACCGCCGCGGTCACGCCGAAGATCCACCCCCGGCCCGGGGTGCTCAGCAGCCGGCTGCGCCTGTCGCAGCTCGTCCTGCTGGAGGTCGCCGTGGCCCTGGTCGCGGTGGGCTGGACGATCAGCCCGGCGATGGCCGGCGCCTTCGCGGTGCCCGCCGTCGTGCTCGCGGTGGTGGCCCTGCTGCCGCTGTCCGGCCGGACCGCACCCGAGGGCATGCGGGTCCGCCTCGCCCTCAAGTCCCGCCGCAGGGAGGCGCAGTACAACGTGCCGCCGCCCGGTACCGACCCCGCCCTGGCCCCGGCCCTCGAACTCGAACCGGCCCTGCGCACGTACACCCACGCCACCGAGACCGACCTCGGCGACGGCCGCCCGATGCGCCGGGAGACCGGCATGGTCGGCGACGGCACCTTCCTGACCTCCGTCCTGCTGGTGCAGGCCAAGGACCAGCCGCTGCGCCCGCACCGGACGGCCCTGCCGCTGCCGCTCGACGTGGTCTGCTCGGCCCTCCAGGTGGACGACATCAACCTGGAGTCCGTGCAGCTCGTCCAGCACACCCAGCCCGCCCCGGCCCCGCACCTGCCGGACCAGTCGCTGGCCTTCCGCGCCTACCACCAGCTGCCGGACGGGCTCACCACGCCCGGCCTGCGGCTCACCTGGGTCGCCCTCAAGCTCGACCCGGAGAAGGCGGCCTCGGCCGTGCTGGCCCGCGGCGGCGGCGAGGAGGGCGCCCGCAAGGCCCTCCAGCGCGTCACCGACCAGCTGGCCGGGCGGCTCAACAGCGCCGGCTTCACCGCCACCGTGCTGGACGAGCGCGAGCTGATCGCCGCCCTGGCGATCTCGATCTGCGCCAACCCGGTGGCCGTGGCCGGCCGCCAGGGCACCGGCGGTGGCGGTCTCGGCGCCCGCCGCACCCAGGAGAGCGGCAAGTTCTGGCGGATCGACGACCGCTGGCACAGCACGTACTGGATCTCCAAGTGGCCCCAGCTCAGCCGCCCGGGCGGCGCGCCGGGCCGGATCTCAGCCCCCGACCTGGTCAACCTGGTCACCGGGACGCCCGCGCTGGCCAGCACCTTCAGCCTGACCGCCGGCCACGGCCTGGGCGGCTCGGTGGCGATCAGCGGACACGTCCGGGTGACCGGGCGCAGCGAGAGCGAGGTGGCCCAGGTCGGCCGCCTGGTCGAGTCCCGCGCGAACAGCGCCGGGGTCGGCCTGACCCGGCTCGACCTGGAGCAGGCACCGGGCCTGCTCGCCACGCTGCCCCTGGGAGGGACTTCCTGATGGCCTATCAGAACCACCCCGCCCAGGCATCGCAGCCGGGCGCCGACCAGCCCCGCCCGCCGCGGATCCGCCCCGGCTTCGGCCTGCGCGGTCCCAGCCGGGAGAAGCACGTGCTCACCACCGAGGACCTGGCCGCGCTGTCCTTCCCGGTCGGTGACGACGGCGTCCTGATCGGCGTCGACCCGCAGCAGCAGCCCGCCGTCATCGGCCTGTTCCGCCCGAGCTCCTACGAGGTCGTGCTGGTCGGCGGCATGTGGACCGCCCAGGTCATCGCGCTGCGGGCGGCCGCCACCGGCGCCCGGGTCGCCGTCGAGACCGGACGCCCGCAGGCCTGGGCGCCGATGGCCCAGGCGGCCGGCGGCGGACAGCCCTGCGTGACGGTGCACCAGGTCGGCCGGCTCGGCGCCCAGGGCGCCTCGGTGACCTCGCCCGTCCTGGTGGTCCGCGACCTCGGCGCCCGGCCCTCCCGCAGCCGGCTGTCCGCCACCCCGTGGCAGACCACCCTGACGCTGCTGCCCTACCTCGGGCCGAACGCCTCCCGGGTGATCAACGCGGCGGACCTGGTGGGTCTGCAGCGGATCTCCCCGCAGGAGTCCGACCTGGTCGGGCGGCTGCTGTCGCTCGGCGAGGCCGAGGTCGCCGCACTGCCCACGCTCGGTGACAACATCACGCTCTGGGCGACCCGGATGCGCCGTCAGTACGTCATGACCAACCCGGGCGAGGCCGAGGCCCAGGTGCTCGGCGGCGCCCGCCGGATGGACTGATCCGGGCCTCTCGGCACCACGCCCGGTCCGTGCCGGTCCGCCCCGAGGGGCGGGCCGGCACGACCGCTTGCCCCGGACGGGGGGCGGCCCGGACACCGGCGGCGTTCACTCCTTGGGCGGTCGCCGCACCCCGCCGCGGGGCCGTCCACCACGGCGTGAGATGGGACACCGCCTTCAGGTGACCGCGAATCACGTCCTAGTCTTGTTGCCGACGGTACCGCGCACAGCGGCGGCGAAAACGAGGGAGCCCAAGTGAGCAGCGATCGGGACGGCGTCTACGTCGGCGACAACGCGGCGGAGGACGACGACGACTGGTCCGACGCCCCTGACTACACGCCGCCGTCCTGGTACACGCAGACCCCGGACGGTGCGCCACCTGCGCAGACCCCGGCCGCCCAGGCCCCGGCCGCCCCGGTGCCGCCGGTCGCGGTCCCGCCGCAGCAGGCCGCGCCCGTGCCGGCCCCCGTCGCCCCGGCCCCCGTCTCCCCCGCTCCCGTGGCGCCCGCTCCCGCGCCGGCCCCGGTTTCCGCCGTGCCCGTCGCCGAGCCGCCGGCCGCCGTGGTGGAGCCGCAGGTTCCCCAGCCGCCCGTCGCCCAGCCGCCCGTCACGCAGTCGCCCGCCGTCCAGCCGCCCCTCGCCCAGGCCCCGGTCGCCCCGGCCCCCGTCGCGCAGCCGCCCGTCGCGCAGGGTCCCGCCGAGGCCGCCCCGGTGCAGGTGCAGGCCGCGGCCGAGCCGCCGGTCGCTCCCGGACCGCCGCAGCCGCAGCCCCAGCAGCCGCAGTCCCAGCAGCCGATGCCGCCGCAGACCGTCCAGCAGCCGCCGGTCCAGGTGGCGCCGCAGCCGCCGCACGTCCAGCAGGCGCCCCCGGTCCAGCAGTACGCGCCGCAGCCCCAGCAGCAGCAGCCCCCGCAGCAGTGGCCGCCGCAGGCACCGCAGCAGGGGATGCCCCCGGGTCCGCCGCCCGTCGCCGACCCCCGCCAGGGCGGCTGGCCGCAGCCCGGCCCGTACCCCCAGCAGCAGCCTCCGCAGGCGTACCCGCAGCAGCAGGGGATGCCGCAGGCCCCGGCCGCGTTCCAGGGCGGCGGCCAGCAGCCGACCGCGCACGGCGCGGCGCTCGGCTACACCGCGGCCGTCGAGCTGTCCTCGGACCGGCTGCTGCGCGGTCAGCCGAAGGCGCAGCGGCAGCAGCCGCGGTTCCAGTTCGGCGGCAAGTCGGCGCAGGCCGACCGGGCGCGCAAGCTGGAGGTGATCCGCACGCCGGTGATGACCTGCTACCGGATCGCGGTGATCAGCCTCAAGGGCGGTGTCGGCAAGACCACGACCACCACCTCGCTCGGCGCCACGCTGGCCAGCGAGCGGCAGGACAAGGTGGTCGCGATCGACGCCAACCCGGACGCCGGCACCCTCGGCCGCCGGATCAAGCGTCAGACCGGTGCCACCATCCGCGACCTGGTGACGGCCATCCCGCACCTGCGCAGCTACATGGACGTGCGTCAGTTCACCTCGCAGGACCTCAACTCGGGCCTGGAGATCGTCGCCAACGACGTGGACCCGGCCGTCTCGACCACCTTCGACGACTCCGACTACCGGCAGGTCATCGAGGTCCTCGGCCAGCACTACCCGATCATCCTGACGGACTCGGGCACCGGCCTGCTGTACAGCGCGATGCGCGGGGTGCTCGACCTGGCCGACCAGCTGATCGTGGTCGCCACGCCCAGCGTGGACGGTGCCAGCAGCGCCTCCACCACGCTGGACTGGCTCTCCGCGCACGGCTACGCGGACCTGGTGCAGCGCAGCATCACAGTGGTCTCCGGGGTCCGCGAGACCAGCAAGATGATCAAGGTCGAGGACATCGTCGCGCACTTCCAGACCCGCTGCCGCGGCGTCGTGGTGGTGCCCTTCGACGAGAGCCTGGCCGCCGGCGCCGAGGTCAACCTGCAGATGATGCGGCCCAAGGTGCGGGACGCCTACTTCGAGCTGGCCGCCCTGGTCGGCGAGGACATCGCCCGGGCCCAGCAGGGCGGCGGCTGGCAGGCCCAGGGGTACCCGCAGCAGGGCCACCCCCAGCAGGGCTACCCCCAGCAGCAGCCCCCGCACGGCTACCCGCAGCAGCAGTACCCGCAGCAGGGCCAGCCGGGCGGCTACCCCGGTGCCCCCGCCCCCGGCGCGCCGTGGGCCCCGCAGCCGGGCCAGGCCCCGCCGCCCGGCTACGGGCAGGAGCAGCAGCCGTACCCGCCGCAGGGCACCCAGCAGCCGCCGCAGGAGTGGCTCCAGCAGGGGCAGCAGCAGCCGGGCGGCCGACCGGGCTACGGCTACCCGCCGCCGCAGGAGCAGGGCCACCAGCCGCCCCCGCCGGGGTACGGCTACCCGCCACCGCCGCAGCAGTGAGCGGCACCTGACGCGGTTCGGCCCGCCGGGACCTCCCGGCGGGCCGAACCTTTCACTGCGGGGTGACGACCGGTCAGCCGGCCTCGGTCAGCTCCCGGGCGCGCTTCACGTCGTCGGCCATCCGGTCGAGCAGCGCCTCGACGGAGTCGAACTTCTCCATCCCGCGCAGGTACGCGAGGAAGTCCACCGCGACGTGCAGCCCGTACAGGTCCAGGCCGACCCGGTCGATGGCGTACGCCTCCACGGTGCGCGCGGTGCCGTCGAAGGTCGGGTTGGTGCCGACCGAGATCGCGGCCGGCATCCGCTCGCCGTCCGCGGTCAGCCAGCCCGCGTACACCCCGTCGGCCGGGACGGCGCTGTGCGGCACGGTGTCCACGTTGGCGGTCGGGTAGCCCAGCTCGCGACCGCGCTGCGCACCGCGGACCACCACCCCCTCCACCCGGTGCGGCCGGCCGAGCACCTCGGCCACCCCGACCAGGTCGCCGCCGGCCACCAGCCGGCGGACCAGCGTCGACGAGAACGGCTCACCGCCGCCGGCCGCGCCGCGCACCTGGAGGTCGAGCACCTCGACCTCGAAGTCGTCGGCCCGGCCCAGCTCGGCCAGCAGCTCCACGTTGCCCGCGGCGCGGTGCCCGAAGCGGAAGTTCGGTCCCTCGACCACCAGCCGCGCGTGCAGCGCGTCCACCAGCACCTGCTGGACGAAGAACTCCGGCGACTCCTTGGAGAACTCGACGGTGAACGGCAGCACCAGCACCGCGTCCACCCCGAGCGCCTCGATCAGCTCCGCCCGGCGGGGCTGCGGCGCCAGCAGCGGCGGGTGACTGCCCGGCCGGACCACCTCGCTGGGGTGCGGGTCGAACGTCACCACGACCGACTTGGCGCCCAGCGCACGGGCGCGCTCCACCACCCGGTTGATGATCAGCTGATGGCCGCGGTGCACACCGTCGAACGACCCGATGGTGACGACGCTGCGCCCCCAGTCCCCGGGGATCTCCTCCAGGCCACGCCAGCGCTGCACCCTGACCGCTCCTTGTTCCTATGCCGTGGTTACCGTGCCGTGCACACCCGGCGCACTCGAACACCCGAACCTGATCCCCTATAGCGTGCCATGCGCCCGGCCCTGCTCCGGCACCGGAACGGCCGCTGCGCGCGGCGACGGTGCCTCCGGGCCGCGCTCCGCCTCGGCGGCGGCGTACTGCGGGTCCCGTCCGTCGGCCGCCAGCGCCCGCATCCGGGTCAGCAGCGGCCCGGCCGGGGGCGGCGGCTCGTCCGGCGGCCATTGGGCCAGGACCGGCGCGAACCCGGCGCAGCGGCCCGCACAGCGCACCAGCAGCGCGTCCGCGCCCGGCCACCGCGCCGCCGCCCGGCGGACCAGCTCGCGCAGCCGTTCCGGCCGGAACTCCGCCGCCCGCACCGCCACGCCCTCCAGCACCGCCGTGAGCACCCCGGGGTCGCGCTCCGCCGCCAGCAGGGTGTCCAGCAGCCGCCCGCGGCGCGGATCGCCGGGCACCGCGAGCAGGGCGGCCAGTGCCCGGCGGGCCGCGGGCGGGGCGGTGATCACCTCGGCGAGCAGCGGCCGGACGTCGTGGTCCAGCTCCAGCAGCCGGTCCAGGTAGTCGGCGAGCAGCCCGGCCCGTTCGGGCTGCTCGCGCAGCAGCCCGGCCACCAGCAGCATGCCCTGGCGCACCACGGCCGCGTCCCCGGCGGACGCCAGCACCCGCAGGGCTGCCGCCGGTCGCCCTCCGGGGCCGGTCAGCCGCTCCCGAAGGGCCGTCAGCACCGGCTCCGGCCGGTGCTCCAGCGCCGGCGCCAGCACCTCCGCGGTGACGAAGGGGTCGTCGGCCCGGTACGCGGCGAGCGCCTCGGCCAGCCGCCCGGCACCGACCGCGGGATCGCGGACCAGCAGCGCCAGCGCGGCACCGTGCAGCGCCGGTTCCTCCTCCCGGGCCAGCAGGGCCAGCGCGGTGTGCCGCAGCAGCCGCTCCCCCGGCCCGGTGGCGTACGGGGCGGTGCGCAGGGCGTGCACCGCCGCGGCGACGTGGCGTTCCGGCCGCGGGTCGTGGCTCCACCGGTCGACGGCCCGGGAGAGCGCGGAGGGCTCCTCGGCGGCCAGCCGGCCGAGCAGCGCGTCCGCCCGCGGGTGGGCGGCCGTCACCAGGGCCTCCGTCAGGTCGTCGAGGGCCAGCCTGCGGTGGTCGAACAGCAGCTCCTCGGCGGCCCGGGCGACGGACGGCTCGGTGTCCTCGAACCAGGCGCACAGCAGCGGGACGACGGTGCCCGGCGCGGCCGTCAGCAGCCCGGCGGCGACCGTGCGGTACGGCCGGCCGGGCCCGTCGGCGCGGACCAGCCGGCGCAGCAGGGCCAGCCGGTCGGGCGGTGCGAGCGGCAGCGAGGCCCAGAACGCCGGGCCGAACCGGTCGTCCCGCCCGGCCCGTTCGGCGAGGTGGTCCAGCAGCTCCCGGTGGCCGGCCGGTTCGGGGCAGCACGGCAGGACGGCCGCCAGCAGGCGCCCGGCCCACCAGTCGCTCTCGCCGCCCGGCTCGGCGGCGTCCAGGGCCAGCCGCAGCAGGTGCAGTCGAGCGTCCGGCACGGCGGGCGCGGCGGGCCCGGCGGGCCCGGCGGGCACGGCAGTCGCGTCGGGAGCGTCGGGAGCGGCGGGAGCGGCGGGAGCGGCGGGAGCGGCGGGAGCGGCGGGAGCGGCGGGAGCACGGACCGCCCGGCGGAGCGCGGCGAGCACCGGGCCCACCCGGTGCCGGGGCACCCGGTGCGGCCCGGTGTCCGCCGCACCGGCCGGGTCCGCGGCGGGCGGGCCCTGCCCGAGCAGCAGCCGCAGCGCCCCGTCGAGGTCCAGGTGCAGGCTCTGCACCCAGTCGGCGCACTCCTCGGAGCCGGCCCGGAAGCCCGGTCCGGCCGGGACGAACAGCGCCTCGTCGAGGACCGCGGAGGCCCAGCCGCCGGCCTCCGGGAAGAGCCGGCGGAACTCCTGCGCGGACAGGGCACCGCTGCCGGTGCCGAGCATCAGCCGGGCCGCCTCGTGCACCCGCCCGGCCACCGTCGCGGCCAGTCTCCTGATCCGCCCCGGGTCCTCCCCCGCGGGCGGCGGGGCGCCCCGCCGGTGGGCGCCGGGGCGGCGCGGGCCGGCCGCCGCGGCGAGCCGCCCGGCCACCCGCAGGCAGACCAGGTCGAGGTGGGCGGCGAACAGCGCGGTACGGCCGGGCACTGGTCCGGCCACGCCGGCCGTGTGGAGCTCGCCCGCCAGGCGGACGGCCAGCGGGTGGGCGGCGTCGGCCGGGTCCAGCCAGTCGGGCGGCAGCCCGTAGCGGCGGGCGGCCCGGGTGGCGGCGTCGGGCGGCAGCGGGCCGAGGTGGTGCACCCGGGCGCCGGGGTGCCAGGCCGTCAGCCGGTCCCAGCCGTCCGGTCGGGCCGCGACGAGGAGCCTGGTCCCGGTGGTGTCCAGCCAGTGGGTGCTCGCCCTGAGCCAGGCCGGCCCGGGCACCGCCGGTGCCTCCTCCGGGGCGTCCAGCACCACCAGCAGGGGGCGGCCCGCCGCGAGGACGAGCCGGGCGGCGGCAGCCGGGTCCGGCGCGGGGACGCCGAGCAGTCCGGCGGCCCGGGCGAGGGCACGGGCGACCGGGTCGGCCAGCGAGCCGTCCGCCGGGTCCAGGTCGGCTCCGCGCAGCCACAGGGTGGGCAGCGGGCGGGCTCCGCCGGCCCGGCGGACGGTCAGCGCGGCGCACTCGGTGGTCCGGCCGCTGCCGGGCGCGCCGAGCAGCGCGGTGACGGGCGGCTGCGGGTCCTGTCCGCAGACGCCGTCCGCCCGGTCGACCCGGTCCGCGGCCAGGTCGGCGATCCGGCCCGGCCCGGCGGTCGCGGTGCCCAGCTGGACGGAGACCAGCTGCAGTACCCCGGCCGGGTTGAGCGCCGGGCCGAAGGCCGGCACCTCGGCGGCGTTGCGTTCCAGCAGTCGGGCCAGCGAGCCGTCGGCGGCGGTGTCCTGGCTGAGCGGGGCGGCCGGCAGGACACCCGTCCGGCTGGTCCGCAGGGCGGGGGCGACGACGGCCAGCACCGCACCGGTCGCGGCGTCCACCACCGGTGTCCCGGCCGGCAACGCGGCACCCGGACGGGCGGGTTGGAGCAGCAGGACGCCGTCGACCGGGAGGAAGAGGTCCTGCCACGGGTAGACCGCGGCGGCCCGGCCGAGCACGTCGCCGGGGACGACCTCCGGCTCGCCGTCGCGCACCAGCAGGACGGGCGGCTCTCCCGTCCACCGCCCGATCGGCAGCGCGGGGCAGGGCAGTCCGCCCACGGCCTCGGTCCGCAGCAGGGCCAGGCCGTGGCCGGGCAGCGGTTCGATGCCGTCGGTGCCGATCACCCGGCTCTGGCCGCCGGGGGTGTGCAGGACCACCCGCTCCAGGCCGGCCACCGCCTCGTGCGCGGTGACCACGGTGCCCAGCCGGTCCGCGACGAAGCCGAGGCCGCGCAGGCCGCCGTCCAGGTCGCGGACCAGCAGCAGTGCCTGCGCCGGGTCCGTCGCCCCACCGGAATACCTGCCGGCCATCCGTCCCGCCTCCCGCGCCGGGCCGGCCGGGCGCCGGACTGGGCCCGGTACGGCTGCCGTACTCGCCGCGGGGAGCCTGCCCGGCCCGGCGGCCGCGTCACCGTGCCCGCTCCGTTCACCACGGTGGTTCGCCTCGCGCGCTCCCCCGTGGGGGTGAATCCCGGCGGCACCGGCCGCACCGCACCCGAACGGAGCACTCCCCCGAACGGCCACTCGCCCACGCACCACCGCCCGGCGGTCCCCCGGAACGCCCCCGCACGGCCGGCCGGACTCCGCACTCCCGGACGGACCCCGCACACGCGAACGGCCGCCGCCCGGTGCCGGGCGGCGGCCGTTGGGGCGCGAGGAGGCTCAGCCGACGAAGACGGCGACCGGGCGGGCGGCGCCGCCCTTCTCCTCCACCAGGGCCAGGAAGCGCCCGTCCGGGTCGAAGACCGCGATCGGTCCGTCCACGCCCAGCCCGGGCGCGCTGAGCTTCATGCCGTTGGACAGCAGCTTCGCCTGGTCGGCGTCGATGTCCCAGCGCGGGAAGGCCGCGGCGGCCGCCTCGGCGATCGGCAGCACCTCCAGCTTCTCCTCCAGCTGCTCCAGGGTGCGGGCCGACTCCACCCCGTACGGTCCGACCCTGGTGCGGCGCAGCGCGGTGAGGTGTCCGCCGACCCCGAGGTCCTCGCCCAGGTCGCGGGCGAGCGCCCGGATGTAGGTGCCGGAGGAGCACTCGACGGTGACGTCCAGGTCGATCACCGGGGTGCCGTCCTCGGCCACCGTCGCGCGGCGGTCGTGCACGGTGAAGGAGTGCACGGTGGTCGGGCGGGCCGGGATGTCGAACTCCTCGCCCTCGCGGACCCGGGTGTAGGAGCGCTTGCCGTCGATCTTGATCGCGCTGACCTTGGACGGGACCTGCATGATCTCGCCGGTGAGCTTCGCGACGCCCGCGTCGATCGCCTGGGCGCTCACGCCCTCGGCCGAGGAGGAGGCGGTGACCTCGCCCTCCCGGTCGTCGGTGACGGTCGTCTGGCCGAGCCGGACGGTGGCCTCGTAGGTCTTGGCGGTGAGCATCAGGTGTCCGAGCAGCCGGGTGGCCCGCTCCACCCCGATCACCAGCACGCCGGTGGCCATCGGGTCCAGCGTGCCCGCGTGCCCGACCTTCCTGGTCCCGGCCAGCCACCTGAGCTTGGCGACCACCCCGTGCGAGGTGATGCCCTCCGGCTTGTCGACGATGACCAGGCCGTCCGGGCCGGTTCCCTTGCGCTTCATCGGTTCTTCTCTGTGCGGGTGACGGGTGGACGGCCGGTCCGGCCGGCGGGTGACCGGGCCGTCCCGGCCGGGGCGTCGGGCCGGTGGGTCCGGCCCGGGTGTGCGGGCCCGCGGGTACGGGCCCGGCCGTGCGGCGGGGCTACGACCGGCGGTCCAGCGCCGCCCGGAAGCGGGCCATGGTGGCCGGTACGTCCTCGCGGGCGGCGAACCCGGCGGCGTACACGTGCCCGCCGCCGCCCAGCTCGGCGCAGACCGCGGCGACGTCGACGGTGCCCCGGGAGCGGCTGGAGCCGCGCAGGGTGCCGTCCGGGTCCTGCTTGAGGACGAGGGCGACCTCGGCCTCGGCCGGGCGCCGCAGCACGTCGATCAGGCCCTCCAGCTCCTCGACGGTGACGCCGTAGAGCACCAGGTCCTGGTACGGGACCCAGGTCCACACCAGCCCGCGGCCACCGGCCTGCTCGGGCTCGTAGCGGGCCCGGTCCAGGGCGGCGGCGAGCACCTTGAGGTAGCCGAAGGAGGAGGTGTCCCAGAGCTGGCGGGAGATCTCGTCGTGCCGGATGCCGGTGGCCAGCAGCCGCCCGGCCAGCTCGTGCGTGGCGGGGGTGGTGGCGGCGTACCGGAAGGAGCCGGTGTCGGTGGCGACGCCGGTGTAGAGGCAGGTGGCCAGCTGTTGGTCGAGCGGTACGCCGAGGCGGCGCAGCAGTTCGTCGACCAGGACGGCGGTGGCGGGGGCGGTCGGGTCGATCAGCCGGTGGGTGCCGAAGCCCGGGTTGGAGGCGTGGTGGTCGATGACCACCAGGACGGGCGCGGCGAAGGCCTTGTCGTGCAGCAGCCCCAACCGGCTCTCGGCGGCCACGTCGAAGCAGATCACCAGCTCCGGCTCGTCGGGCACCTCGGCCGCGGGCACCAGGAGTTCCTGGCCGGGCAGGAAGGACAGCGACTCGGGGACGACCTGGGGGTCGTCGCCGAACGAGACGCGCACCCGGTGGCCGAGCGAGCGCAGGGCGAGGCCGGCCGCGAGGGCCGAGCCGAGCGCGTCGCCGTCCGGGTTGATGTGGCAGATCAGGTCGATCACCGAGGCGCGGCCGATCGCCGCGACGGCGTGCTGCCACGCGTGCTCCAGACCCGGTGCCTCGGCCCGCGGGCCCGGAAGCACCGCGAGGGCGCCCTCCACCGTGCTGGTGGAGGCCGCCCCCGGGGTGGTGCCGGCCGGTGCCGGCTCGCCCGCCATGACTACTCGTCCTCGTCCGCGTCGTCGCGCTCGGAGCCCGGCACCCGGTAGGGGTCGGCCTCCCCGGCGTACGTGGCGCCGGCGGCGACGGTGCGGACCGCCGCGTCGGACTGCCGGGCGCGGTCGAGCAGGTCGTCGATGTTCTTGGCGTTGTCGGGCAGTGCGTCGGCCACGAAGGTCAGCGTCGGGGTGAACCGCACCCCGGTCTGCCTGCCGACCTCGGAACGCAGCACGCCCTTGGCGCTCTCCAGCGCCGCGGCGCTGGCCAGCCGCTCGGTCTCGTCACCGTAGACGGTGTAGAAGACTGTGGCCTCGCGCAGGTCCCCGGTGACCCGGGCGTCCGTGATGGTCACGTAGCCCAGCCGCGGGTCCTTGATCCGGCGCTGCAGGGTCTCGGCCACGACCACCTGGATGCGGTCTGCGAGCTTGCGCGCCCTTGCGGTGTCGGTCACGTTGCCTCCTCGTGCGGTGGGCTCGGTACCCGGGACAACACTCGCCCGGCGGGGCCCATGCCCCAAAGTACCCGCCCGCGCCCAGCCTTGTGGGCGCTCTCGGTCCTCGGCTCTGTGACGGTGGCGCCTGGGCACCACCGTCGCCGCTCTCAGTCATCGTCGTCGTTGTGCAACCGCCTCCGGGCGGAGAGCAGTTGCACTTCGGGGCGGCCGGCGACGAGCCGCTCACAGCTGTCCAGGATCTCGGTCACGTACCCGGCTTCGCCGGACACCACCGCCAGGCCGACCTCGGCCCTGCGGTGCAGCTCCTGGTTCCCGGTCTCCGCAGCGCACACGCTGTACTTGCGCTGCAGTTCGGCCACGATGGGCCGCACGATCGAACGCTTCTCCTTGAGCGAGTGGACGTCGCCGAGGAGCAGGTCGAAGGTGAGTGTTCCCACGAACATGTAAGACAGGTCTCGCCGACCTGGAGGCCTCGTAGGGACCGCCCGGGGAGGGCGGACGTACGTGGACCCTACACAGCGAGACCGGGGCCGGTCGACGGGAATTCACCCCCGTCGACCGGCCCCGGATCGCATCGCTTACGAGCGCGGCTTCTCGCGCATCTCGTAGGTCTCGATGACGTCCTCGACCTTGATGTCGTTGAACGACCCGAGGGTCACACCGGCCTCGAAGCCCTCGCGGACCTCGGTCGCGTCGTCCTTGAAGCGGCGCAGACCCTCGATGTTGAGGTTCTCCGCCACGACCTTGCCGTCGCGCAGCAGGCGGGCCTTGGTGTTGCGTCGGATGATGCCCTCGCGGACGAGCACACCGGCGATGTTGCCGAACTTGGAGGAACGGAACACCTCGCGGATCTCCGCGGAACCGAGGCGCACCTCCTCGTACTCCGGCTTGAGCATGCCCTTGAGGGCCGCCTCGATCTCCTCGATCGCCTGGTAGATGACCGAGTAGTACCGGATGTCGACGCCCTCGCGCTCGGCCGCGGTACGGGCACGCCCCTCGGCGCGCACGTTGAAGCCGATGATGATGGCGTCCGAGCCCATCGCCAGGTCCACGTCGGACTCGGTGATGGCACCCACACCGCGGTGCAGGATCCGGAGCTCGACCTCCTCGCCCACGTCCAGCTTGACGAGGGCGTCCTCAAGGGCTTCGACCGAACCGGAGACGTCACCCTTGATGATGAGGTTGAGCTTCTCGATGCTGCCGGCCGCCAGGGCCGCCTCGAAGCCTTCGAGCGAGACCCGGACACGACGCTGCGCGAAGGACGCGTTGCGGTCGCGGGCGGCACGCTTCTCGGCGATCTGGCGGGCCGTGCGGTCCTCGTCGACGACGATGAAGCTGTCGCCGGCGCGGGGCACCGAGGTGAGACCGAGCAGCAGGACCGGACGGGACGGGCCCGCCTCGGCGAGGCTGTTGCCGTTCTCGTCGAGCATGGCGCGGACACGGCCGTAGGCGTCGCCGACCACGATCGAGTCACCGACGCGGAGGGTACCGCGCTGGATGAGCAGCGTCGCCATGGCGCCGCGGCCCTTGTCGAGGTGGGCCTCGATCGCGATGCCCTGCGCGTCCTGCTCGGGGTTGGCCCGCAGGTCGAGCGAGGCGTCGGCGGTCAGGACGACCGCCTCCAGCAGCTGGTCGATGTTCAGACCCTGGCGCGCGGAGATGTCGACGAACATGGTGTCGCCGCCGTACTCCTCGGCCACCAGGCCGAACTCGGTCAGCTGACCGCGGACCTTGGTCGGGTCGGCGCCCTCGACGTCGATCTTGTTGACCGCGACCACGATCGGGACACCGGCGGCCTTGGCGTGGTTGAGCGCCTCGACCGTCTGCGGCATGACGCCGTCGTTGGCCGCGACCACCAGGATCGCGATGTCGGTGGACTTGGCACCACGGGCACGCATGGCGGAGAACGCCTCGTGACCCGGGGTGTCGAGGAAGGTGATCGGACGGTCCTCGCCGTTCACCGTCGCCGTGACCTGGTAGGCACCGATGTGCTGGGTGATGCCACCGGCCTCGCCGGCCACCACGTTGGTCTTGCGGATGGCGTCCAGCAGGCGGGTCTTACCGTGGTCGACGTGGCCCATGACGGTGACGACCGGCGGGCGGGCCGCCAGCATGTCCTCGTCGCCCTCGTCGGCGCCGAAGTCGATGTCGAACGACTCCAGCAGCTCACGGTCCTCGTCGTCCCGGCTGACGATCTCCAGGACGAAGCCCATCTCGCCGGCCAGCAGCTCCAGCGTGGCGTCCGAGACCGACTGGGTCGCGGTCACCATCTCGCCGAGGTTGAACATCACCGAGACGAGCGCCGCCGGGTTGGCGTTGATCTTCTCCGCGAAGTCCGTCAGCGAGGCACCGCGGGAGAGGCGAACGGTGGAACCGTTGCCGCGCGGCAGCATCACGCCGCCCACGGACGGGGCCTGCATGGCCTCGTACTCCTGGCGCTTCGCCCGCTTCGACTTGCGACCACGGGCCGGACGGCCACCGGGGCCACGGCCGAAGGCACCCTGCGTGCCACCACGGGCACCCGGGCCGCCGGGACGGCCGCCGAAGCCACCGGGACGGCCACCGCCGCCACCGAAGCCACCGCCACCGCCGCCACCCGGACGGGGGCCGCCGAAGCCGCCGCCGCCACCGGCCGGACGCGAGCCCGGGCCGGCCGGACGACCGGCGAAGCCGGGACGGGCGCCGCCGCCACCGGGCGCACCGGGACGGGCGCCGGGGCCGCCACCCGGGCGCGGGCCCGGACGCGGGCCGGGACCGGCCGGACGCTGCGGCATCATGCCCGGGTTCGGGCGCGGCATGCCGGACGGGCTGGGAGCACCCGGACGCGGGCCGGCCGGACGGGGCATGCCGTCCGGACGCGGACGGTCGCCGGCGGGACGCGGGGCGCCACCGGGGCCACCCTGACCCGGACGGGCCGGACGGTCGCCGGCCGGACGCGGGGCGCCACCGGGGCCACCCTGGCCCGGACGGGCCGGACGGTCGCCACCGGGACGCGGACGGTCACCGGCGGGAGCACCGCCGGGGCCACCCTGGCCCGGACGGGCCGGACGGTCGCCACCGGGACGCGGACGGTCGCCGCCGCCCTGGCCGGCCGGACGCGGGGCGCCGGGACGGGCCATGCCGGTGTTGCTGGACGTGAACGGGTTGTTGCCCGGACGCGGGCCGGCCGGACGCGGGCCCGGACGGGCCGCGGGGTTGGCCGGACGCGCGGCGGCCGGACGGGCGGCCGGAGCCGCGGCCTCGCCACCGGCCGGAGCCGGGGAGGAGAACTCGGCGGCCGGAGCAGCCGGAGCGGCCGGAGCCGCGGCGGCCGGGGCCGGAGCCGCCGGACGGGCGGCCGGACGCGGGCCGGGCGCCGGAGCGCCGGCCGGCTTGGCCGGGGCGGCCGGTGCCGGGGCGGCGGCCGCGGGGGTCGGACGGGGGCCCGGCGTCGCGGTCGGACGCGGGCCGGGGGTGGGAGCACCCGGGCGGGGTGCGGCCGCACCGGCGGAACCGCCGGTGGGCTGGGGCGCCGCGGGCTTCCGCGGGCCAGGCTTGGCGGACGCGCCACCGGACGGCGGCGTCGCTCCCAGAGCATCAGTCAACTTGCGCACGACCGGCGCCTCGATCGTCGAGGACGCCGAACGAACGAACTCGCCGAGCTCGGTGAGCTTGGCCATGACGGCCTTGCTCTCCAAGCCAAGCTCCTTGGCGAGTTCATATACCCGGACCTTAGCCACTTCACTCCTGTCTATGAGTCCGGGGTGGTCGTCCGCCGGACTGTCGCTACTTCATGGGCGTACTCATCGCGTACTCATCGAGTGCTCATCGCAATCTCGACCTACTTCCATCTCGCGAGGTACCTGACGTGACGCACGGCGTGCCGCCGCCATGCGCTGTGTGCGTGTTACGGGTGATCTGTCTCCTCAGGGCGTCGGCGAACCGCCCGCCCGGTCCTCGACACAGGCCCGCAGTGCGTCGGTGTCGAGCGACTCCTTGAGCCGGAAGGCCCTGGGAAACGCCCGGCGGCGTACCGCGAGGTCGAGGCAGCCAGGCTCGGGGTGCAGGTGAGCACCCCGGCCCGGCAGCGTGCCGCGCGGATCGGGGACGCACACGCCCTCGTTCACCACGACACGCAACAGCTCATGCTTGGCCGCTCGCTTGCGGCAGCCCACGCAGGTGCGTTCCGGGCATGCTCGGACATGCGTCCGGCCAGACAGAATCAAGTCTACCCCTCCGAAGGGACATGACGCCGCCCCGCCAACCAGGGGCGGGCGACGCACCGACGAACCACGCGGGGCGCGGGCCTATTCCCGGCCCTCGCCCTCCGGTGCCTCGGTGTCCGGACGGATGTCGATCCGCCAGCCGGTGAGGCGGGCGGCCAGGCGGGCGTTCTGGCCCTCCTTGCCGATCGCCAGCGACAGCTGGTAGTCCGGCACGATCACCCGTGCGGAGCGCTGCGCGAGGTCCACGATCTCGACCTTCGTCACCCGCGCGGGGGACAGCGCGGCGGCGACCATCTCGGCCGGGTCCTCCGACCAGTCCACGATGTCGATCTTCTCACCGTGCAGCTCCGCCATCACGTTGCGCACCCGGCCGCCCATCGGGCCGATGCAGGCGCCCTTGGCGTTCAGGCCCGAGCGGCGCGACCACACGGCGATCTTGGTGCGGTGGCCGGCCTCGCGGGCGATCGCGGCGATCTCCACCGAACCGTCGGCGATCTCCGGGACCTCCAGCGCGAACAGCCGCTTCACCAGGCTGGGGTGGGTGCGCGAGAGCGTCACGGACGGACCGCGGACACCGCGGCGCACGCCCACCACGTAGCACTTCAGCCGGGTGCCGTGCCGGTAGTCCTCACCGGGCACCTGCTCCTGCGGGGGCAGGATGGCCTCCAGCTTGCCGATGTCGACCAGGATGTTCTTGGGGTCGTTGCCCTGCTGGACGACACCGGTGACGATGTCGCCCTCCTTGCCCGCGTACTCGCCGAAGGTCTGGTCGTCCGCCGCGTCGCGCAGACGCTGCAGGATCACCTGCTTGGCGGTCGAGGCGGCGATCCGGCCGAAGCCGCTGGGGGTGTCGTCGAACTCCTTCGGCTCGACACCCTCCTCCAGCTCCGCCGGGTCCTCCAGCGCCCACACGGTCACGTGCCCGGTCTTGCGGTTCAGCTCGACCCGCGCCCGGCGGCGGGAGCCCTCGGTGCGGTGGTACGCGATGAGAAGCGCCGACTCGATCGACTCGACCAGCAGGTCGAACGGAACGCCCTTCTCGGTAACCAGCCCACGCAGGGCGCTCATGTCGATGTCCACGGCTACGCCTCCTCTTCACTCATCAGATTCACGGTGCGGTACCTCCGGTGACTACCGGTCCGCATCCTCGTCCGCCCCCTCGGAGGCGTCGTCCACGAAGTCCTCGTCCTCGTCCGCGGCGTCGTCGGCCAGGTCGGCCGCCGCGTCGAGCAGCTCGTCGTCCTTGCGGTTGAACTCGACCTGGACCCGCGCCCGGTCGATCTCGGCCCAGGCCAGGCGGCGCTCCTTCGGACGGCCGCGGCCCTTCACCGGCTGCACCTCGACCAGGACGCCGTCCTCGTCGCTCTCCAGCACCCGCGCGACGATCTCCTTGCCGTCCGCCAGGTGCACCTTGGCGAGCCGGCCCTCGGCCCGGCGCCAGTGGCGGGGCTCGTTCAGCGGGCGCTCGGCGCCCGGGGAGCCGACCTCCAGCAGGTAGGGCGCGGCGCCCATCAGGTCGGAGTCGTCCAGCACCTGACCCACCGCACGGCTGAACTCGGCGATCGCGTCGAGGTCCACGCCGCCGTCGGCGTCCACGTCGATCTGCACCTGGCGGCGGCTGCCGGCCTGGGTGACGGCGACGGTTTCGAGGTCCAGCCCGGCCTCGGCGGCCAGGGGCTCCAGCAGCGCGCGCAACCGATCGGTCTGGGTGGTGCTCATCCGGGTGACTCCTCGGGCGCGTCTGCTGTTGTCGAAGGTGCTAACTGAGAGCAGAGCCTATCGGGCCGACCCCCGAAACGCCGATTCCGACCTGACCGTGAGCCGCCTGGCGGACCCCGCTGCGAGCAAGGTCACAGTGTACGGATAGCGTCCATCCGGGCTCGAACTCGTGAGGGTCCGGTAATGATTCACGCAGCGGGGGGGCACCGGACCTCCCATGAGCGGACGGGAGCCCCCACGATGCTGTCCCCCACCCGGCGGACGGTCCTGTTCCTCGGCGCGCTCACCGGCGTCCAGCTGCTCTGCGGCTGCACCGACGAGCACGGGCCCGACGCCCCCACCGCCGAGCACCACCCGGACCAGGACCTGCCACTGCGCACCAGGGCGGTGGCCGCCACCGACGCGCTGCTCGCCGGGTACGACACCGTGCTGGCCGGCCCCGGCGCGGCCCAGGGGGACCTGCTGCGGCGCCAGCGCGAGGAGGTCGCCCAGCACCGGAGCGCACTCGCCCAGGGCCTGCCCGCAGCCACCGGGGCCACCACCACCGGAGCCACCGCCACCGCGGCCGCGTCCCCCACCGGATCCGCGCCCGCCCCCGCGCCCGCCCCCGCGTCCGGTGCCGCGATCGGCACGGTCGCCGCCCTGGCCGCCGCCGAACGGCAGACCGCCACCGACCGGCTCGCCGACCTGGACGCCGCCTCGCCCGCGCTGGCCAGACTGCTGGCCTCGGTGTCCGCCGCCGGTGCCCTGCACGCCACCCGGCTGGGTGACACCGGACCGGTCGGCGCACCCGCCGCCTCGCCCGTGCCCTCGGCCCCCGCGGCCGCCCCCACCCCCGGCACCGCCCCCGCCGCGTCCGGTGCGGCCTCCGGCACCCCCGCGCCGCTGCCGTCCGCCGCCGCGGCCGGCGCCCAGTCCGCGCTGGCCGCCGAGCACGCGGCGGTCTACGGCTACGGCGTCGCCTGCGCCTTCCTGCCGGTCGGCCGGCCGCGCGACGACGGCCGCACCGACTACCTCGCGCACCAGGCCCGGCGGGACGCCTGGGAACGGCTGCTGCGCTCCGGCGGGACCGGCCCGACCGCCGCGGCCGCCGGCTACCGGCTGCCCTTCGCGGTCAAGGACCAGGCCACCGCCGGCCAGCTGGCCGCCCACATCGAGACCCGGCTGACCACCGTCTACGCCGACGTGGTCGGCGCCGGCACCGGCCCGGTCCGGCTGCAGGCGGCCGGCGCGCTGCGGGAGAGCGTGCTGCGCGCCGCGCGCTGGGGCGCGGCGCCGTCCGCGCTGCCCGGTCTGCCGGCCCCCGCCGACACCTCGGCGAGCCCCTCCCTCAGCGGCTCACCGAGCGCCTCGCCGAGCCGCTGAACGGGTGCCGCCGCGAGCGCCTGACCAGCAGACTTCGTCCGATGCCCGAGAATGGGCCGGGCAGCACCCGAAGGGACGGACCGACCGAGAGGCCAGCATGCCGGCGCAACCAGGGCAGATCACCGTCCCCGAACGGCTGACCGAGACCGTCCGACTCTGGGAGGGCGCCGCGGGCCTCGACTGGCTGGCCGACCTGCCCGCCCGCTTCGAGGAGCAGCTCGCCCGCCGGGACCTCGTCCTGGAGCGCATCTGCGAGCCGGGCGGACGGATCAGCCTGGTCGGCTACGTGCACCGGGCCGACGACCTGGCCCCCGCCGTGCTCAAGCTCGGCGTGGTCAACCGGGAGACCGCCCAGGAGCACGCCGCGCTGACCCGTTGGGCCGGCCGCGGCGCCGTCCTGCTGCTGGCCGCCGAGCCGGAGCACGGAGTGCTGTTGCTGGAACGGCTGCACGGCGACATCCCGCTGCGCTCGCTCGCCGAGGCCAAGGCCATGCTGGAGGCCGCCGGGCTGCTCCAGCGGCTGTGGGTGGCGCCCGGCGACGACCACCCGTTCACCCCCGTCCGGGAACGCGTCGGCCAGTTGACCGAGCTGATCCGCGACCAGCGCGGGCTGCCCGGCGCGGCCGAGGCCCGGCCGCTGATCGACGAGGCGTTGGAGACCGCCGACGCCCTGCTCGCCGACGAGCCCGAGAGCCTGCTGCTGCACGGGGACTTCCACCACGGCAACGTCCTCGCCGCCGACCGGGCGCCGTGGCTGGCGATCGACCCCCGCCCGCTGGTCGGCGAGCGCGCCTACGACCTCGCCCGGCTGGCCCGGGACCGGCTGGACACCCTGGCCGGCTCGCCCGGCCAGCGCGCGGCACTGCGCCGCCGGCTGCACCAGCTCGCCGACGCCGTCGAGGTGGACCGGGACCGGCTGCGCGGCTGGACGCTGTTCCGCACGGTCGAGGCCGGGCTCTGGCACCTGTCCACCGGCGCGAGCGGACAGGCCGAGCTCTACCTGGAGTTCGCCTCCTGGCTGTGAGGCGCCCGCAGCGGCAGCGGGGCGCCCATCACCGCGTACGGGCGGAGCGTGTTGGGAAAGCGCACCGCCCGGGCCAGGTCCCGGTAGCCGAGCGCGCGGTAGAGCCGCCGGGCCGGGGTCTCCGCGTCGATCGCCGACAGGATCGAGCGGTCCTTGCCGGAGCGTTCGCAGAGCGTACGGATCAGGGCGCTGCCGACCCCGCGGCCCTGGAACTCGGGCAGCACGTGCAGCTCGGTGATGGCGAAGACACCGTCCAGCCAGTCCCCGTGACCGCCGGCCTCCAGGTACGGCTGGATCACCGTGCTCCACCAGTGCTCGCGGAGGTTGGGCATCCCGTAGCCGAAGCCCACCAGCCGGCCACCGGACATCGCGCCGAGCGCGATCACCCCCGGCTGGAGCGCGTGCCGCTCGACCAGCGGCAGCCGGACCGCCACCTCGGGCGGCTCCAGCCCGAAGGCGACCGCCTGCACCTCCAGTGCCGTCGGCGCCCACGCGGCCAGGTCGATGGCCTCGATCGTCACCTCGGTCAGCTGCTTCATGCCCCGGACGTTACTACTTCGCCGATTCCCCGGGCGATCATCCGCACGGAATTCCGCGGCCGCCGGCGCCGGTCCCGCATCCGGGCCCGCAACGGCGGCCGGGCCGGTCAGAACAGCACGCTCATGAAGGCGCCGACCTCGCGGAAACCCACCCGGCGGTACGCGGCGCGGGCCCGGACGTTGTAGTCGTTGACGTACAGCGAGACGGTGGGGGCGACCTCGCGCAGGGCGATGTCCAGGACGGCGGCCATCCCGGTCTCGGACAGGCCCCGGCCGCGGTACTCGGGGGCCACCCAGACCCCCTGGATCTGGCACGCGCCGGCGGTGACCGCGCCGACCTCGGCCTTGAAGACCACCCGGCCCTCGTCGTCGAAGCGGGCGAACGAGCGTCCGGCCGCGACCAGTTCGGCGACCCGGGCCTGGTACAGCAGGCCGCCGTCCCCGGCCAGCGGGGAGATGCCGACCTCCTCGGTGAACATCGCCACGCAGGCCGGCATCAGGTTCTCGACCTCGTTCCGGCGCACCCGCCGGACCAGCGGGTCCGGGGCCACCCCGGTGGCGGGGACGTCGGTGGCCATCAGCGGCTGGTGGCCGCGGACCTCGCGGGCCGGGCCCCAGCTGCGCTCCAGCAGCGCCCACAGCGCGGCGGTGGCCTCGGCGGGCCCGACGATCGAGGAGCAGCGGCGGCCCTGGCGGCGGGCCCGCTCGGCGAAGGCGCGGACGGCCTCGGGCCCGGCGTTGACGGGGACCAGGTTGGCACCGGCGTAGCAGAGCGCCTCCAGCCGGCCGTCCTCGCCGGACCAGCCCCACATCTCGCCGCCGAGCCGCCACGGATCGAGTCCGACGGCCTCCACCCGGGTGGCGACGAAGGCGTTGGCCACCGGATCGCGGTGGAGGACCGCCAGGGCGTCCTCCAGGTCCCGGGCCTCCAGCACGCGAGTGGCCGACAGGGCCCGGGCGACCTGGAACGGGCCGGGGAGCATCACACCTCGATCGAGCACGGGCACCTCTCTCGTCCAACTCTGCGGCACCCTACTCCCCTGAGGGCCGCACCAAGGCCGTGGGGCCGTCCGTGGGCGGACGGCCCCAGTCAGCGGCTGCGCCGGACGTCTACTCGGCGGCCGTCACGACCGGCAGGCCGGACTCGACGCCGTCGGCCTGCATCTGCTCGGCGAGCTTCAGCGCCTCCTCGATCAGGGTCTCGACGATCTTGGACTCGGGCACGGTCTTGATGACCTCGCCCTTGACGAAGATCTGGCCCTTGCCGTTGCCGGAGGCGACGCCCAGGTCGGCCTCGCGGGCCTCGCCGGGGCCGTTGACGACGCAGCCCATGACCGCGACGCGCAGCGGGACCTCCATGCCCTCCAGGCCGGCGGTGACCTCCTCGGCGAGCTTGTAGACGTCCACCTGGGCGCGGCCGCAGGACGGGCAGGAGACGATCTCCAGGCCGCGCTGGCGCAGGTTCAGCGACTCCAGGATCTGGTTGCCGACCTTGATCTCCTCGGCCGGCGGGGCGGAGAGCGAGACCCGGATGGTGTCGCCGATGCCCTCGGACAACAGCGCGCCGAACGCCACCGCGGACTTGATGGTGCCCTGGAAGGACGGGCCGGCCTCGGTGACGCCGAGGTGCAGCGGGTAGTCGCAGGCGGCGGCCAGCTGGCGGTAGGCGTTGATCATCACGACCGGGTCGTTGTGCTTGACCGAGATCTTGATGTCGCGGAAGTCGTGCTCCTCGAACAGCGAGCACTCCCACAGCGCGGACTCGACCAGCGCCTCCGGGGTGGCCCGGCCGTACTTCTCCAGCAGGCGCTTGTCGAGCGAGCCGGCGTTGACGCCGATCCGGATCGGGACGCCGGCGCTCTTGGCCGCCTTGGCGATCTCGCCGACCTTGTCGTCGAAGGCCTTGATGTTGCCCGGGTTCACCCGGACGGCGGCGCAGCCGGCGTCGATCGCGGCGAACACGTACTTGGGCTGGAAGTGGATGTCCGCGATGACCGGGATCTTGGACTTCTTGGCGATGATCGGCAGGGCGTCGGCGTCGTCCTGCGACGGCACCGCGACCCGGACGATCTGGCAGCCGGAGGCCGTCAGCTCGGCGATCTGCTGGAGCGTCGCGTTGATGTCGGAGGTCAGCGTGGTGGTCATCGACTGGACCGAGATCGGGGCGTCACCGCCGACCGGGACGTTGCCGACCATGATCTGCCGCGAGACGCGGCGGGTGGCCAGCGGCTTGAGCGGCAAGGACGGAATACCGAGCGAGATCGCGGTCATGTGCGCAGGGTTCCCCAGGTCGAGGTCGGTGAGCGGGCCGATGAGAGGGTGGCCCCGCCGGGCGGCCGCGGAAGGGCGCGCCCGGCTTACAAAGGTACGCCACGGCCGGGCGAGGGAGCACACTCGGCCACTTCGGACAAGAGTCAGTTGATCCTGACCGGGTTGACGATGTCGGCGACCATCACCAGCGCGGTGAAGCAGATGAAGATCCCCGCCACCACGTAGGCCACCGGCATCAGCCTGGCCACGTCGAACGGGCCCGGGTCCGGGCGCTTGACCAGCGCGGCGAACCGCCGGCGCAGCGACTCCCACAGCGCCCCGGCGATGTGCCCGCCGTCCAGCGGCAGCAGCGGCAGCATGTTGAACAGGAACAGCGACAGGTTGATGCCGGCCAGCAGCTGGACGAAGAAGGCGAGTTGCTGGGTGGCCGGGAGGTCCATCGCGAACACGTCCCCGCCGAGGCGGGCGGCGCCGACCATCCCGATCGGGTCGTCGGTGGAGCGCGGGGTGCCGTCCACCACCGCGTGCCACAGGCTCGGGATCTTGCTCGGCAGGGCGGCCAGCGACTTGACGCCGTGCTCGGCCATCTGGGTCATCTGGTCGGCGCTCTCGCCGACCGACAGGTGGTGCACGCCCTGGGCCGGGGTGATGCCGAGGAAGCCCGCCTCGACCGTCCGCCCCTTGACCGCGTAGCCGTCCTTGTCCATCACCGGCAGGGTGTTGGTGGCGATCTCGGCGGAGAGCGTCACCTGCTGCCCGTCCCGCTCGACCACGATCGGCACGGTACGGCCGGCGGCGTCGCGGATGTCGTCCTGGAGCTGGCGGTAGGTGCTGATCGGCTCGCCGCCGAAGGTGACCACCCGGTCGCCGTTGTGCAGCCCGGCCTTGTTGGCCGGGGACAGCGGCGCGTCGGCGGGGCAGACGTCCGTCCGCTCGCCGGTCTTCACCACGCACTGGCTCACCGAGGCCACCACCGGCACCGAGATCTGCTGGCCGATGCCCATGAACAGGGCCAGGAACAGGGCGACCGACAGGATCAGGTTCATGAACGGGCCCGCGAACATCACGATGACGCGCTTCCACGGCTTGCGGGTGTAGAACAGCCGCGTCTCGTCGCCCTCCTGGAGCTCCTCGTAGGAGGCCTCCCGGGCGTCCTCGATCATCGTCCGCCAGGGCGAGCTGCTGCGCTTGGTTATCCGGCCGTCGGCCCCGGGCGGGAACATCCCGATCATGCGGATGTAGCCACCGAGCGGGATCGCCTTGATGCCGTACTCGGTCTCGCCCTTCCTGCGGGACCAGATGGTCGGCCCGAAGCCGACCATGTACTGCGGGACCCGGATCTTGAACAGCTTCGCGGTGGAGAGGTGCCCGAGTTCGTGCCAGGCGATCGAGAAGAGCAGGCCGAACACGAAGATCAGGATGCCCAGCGCCCACATCAGGTTGTTCACTGCCGCTCCTCCGTCATGCCGCTCCGCCCGCCGTCCGTGCCCGACCCGCCGTCCGCGCTCAACCCGCCGCCAGCTGCCGGGCCCGGGCGCGGGCCCAGTCCTCCGCGTGGAGGACGTCCGCGACGGTGAGAGAAGTTCCCGCCGGGGCGCCGTGCTCGGCCACCACCTTCGCGACGGTGTCCACGATGCCGGTGAAGGGCAGCCGGCCCTTCAGGAAAGCATCCACGCACTCCTCGTTGGCCGCATTGAAGACCGCGGGGGCCGTACCGCCGAGCGTGCCGACCTCGCGGGCCAGCTCCACCGCCGGGAAGGCGTCGTCGTCCAGCGGGAAGAACTCCCAGGTGGCGGCCTTGGTCCAGTCGCAGCCGGGGGCCGCGTCCGGGACGCGGTCGGGCCAGCCGAGGCCCAGCGCGATCGGCATCCGCATGTCCGGCGGGCTCGCCTGGGCCAGCGTGGAACCGTCCGAGAACTCCACCATCGAGTGGACGACGGACTGCGGATGGACCACGACCTCGATCCGGTCGAACGGCACGTCGTAGAGCAGGTGCGCCTCGATCACCTCCAGGCCCTTGTTCACCAGGGTGGCCGAGTTGATCGTGATCACCGGGCCCATCGCCCAGGTCGGGTGCGCCAGCGCGTCCTCGGGGGTGACGGTGGCCAGCTGGTCCCTGGTGCGGCCGCGGAACGGGCCGCCGCTGGCGGTGACCACCAGCTTGCGGACCTCGGCGCGGGTGCCGCCGGCCAGCGCCTGGAAGATCGCGGTGTGCTCGGAGTCGACCGGGACGATCTGGCCCGGCGCCGCCAGTTCCCTCACCAGCGGGCCGCCGACGATCAGCGACTCCTTGTTGGCGAGGACCAGCACCCGGCCGGCCCGCAGCGCGGCCAGCGTCGGGGCCAGGCCGATCGAGCCGGTGATGCCGTTGAGCACCGAGTGGCACTCGATCCCGGCCACCTCGGTGGCCGCCTCGGGGCCCGCCAGGACCTCCGGCAGCGGACGGCCGGCGGCGCCGGCCGCCAGGGCCTCGCGCAGTGCCGGGACGGCCGCCTCGTCGGCCACCGCGACGGTGTGCACGCCCAGCCGCAGCGCCTGCTCCGCCAGCAGCGCCACCCGGCCGCCCGCCGCCGACAGGGCGACCACCTTGAACCGGTCCGGGTTGCGCAGCACCACGTCGATGGCCTGGGTGCCGATCGAGCCGGTGGAGCCCAGGATCACCAGCTCCCTGGGGGCGGACGGGTCCTTGACGACCGGAGTGAAGCGCAGCTGCGGGTGGGCGAGCGAGTTCATGGGCACCATTGTGTCCTGCCCGCCGGGCCGCCGTGCCCGCTCCCCCGGGCTCGCCCGCCCGGACGCGCTACCTCCAGGCCCAGAGCTTCCCGTGGGCGGAGCCGTCCGCCTCGACCTCCCACTCGAACAGACCGGCGACACCCCTCAGCCCGGCGAACTCCGGCGACGACGAGTCGTACACCAGCGAGCCCCTCCAGCTGGTGCCGCCGCTGTCGGTGAACCGTCCCACGCCCTGGCCCGACCAGGTGGCGTGCGCGCCGCTCGGGCTCATCAGGACACCCTGCCCGACACCCGCCAGCGTGCCGTCGGCCCGCAGCCGCCCCGAGTAGGTGCCGATGTCGTGCACCGGGACGCCCAGGAGCTGCCCGTCCGCCTCGAACGAGGTCTCGACCGTCGGGGGCAGCCCGTGGTCGGCCGCCACCACCCGCCGCACCGTCGTCCGGCCCTCTTCCGAGCCCAGCTGGTCACCAAGCATGGCCGCTCTCCTCTCGCCGCCCCCTCTTTCCGGACTACGCCGGGTGCCCGGGGGTGTCAAGACGGGCCGGAGCCCCGCCACCGGCCTGCGGTGACGGGGCTCCGGGTGCCTCGGGGAGCGGTGCTCAGAGGTCGATGCCGGTCAGCACCAGGACCCGCTCGTAGGTGAAGTCCTCCATCGCGTAGCGGACGCCCTCGCGGCCGACGCCGGAGTCCTTCACGCCGCCGTACGGCATCTGGTCGGCCCGGTAGGACGGGGCGTCGCCGATGACCACGCCGCCGACCTCCAGCTCGCGGTGCGCGCGGAAGGCGACCTGCACGTCGTGCGTGAACACGCCCGCCTGCAGCCCGAAGGCGGAGTTGTTGGCCTCGGCGAAGGCTTCCTCGGTGGAGTCCACCCGGTGCAGCGACAGGACCGGGCCGAAGGCCTCGGAGGTGGCCAGGATCGCGTCGGCGGGCAGCTCGGCGAGCACGGTCGGCGCGTAGGCCGCACCGTCGCGGGTGCCGCCGGTGAGGACCTTGGCGCCCTTGGCGACCGCGTCCTCGACCCAGGCCTCGACGCGCTTGGCGGCGTTCTCGTCCACCAGCGGGCCGACGTCCACCGAGTCGTCGCCCGGGTCACCGGTGACCTGCGCCTGGACCTTGGCGACGACCTTCTCCGCCAGCGCGTCGTACACCGAGGCGTCGGCGATCACCCGCTGCACCGAGATGCAGGACTGGCCGCCCTGGTAGTTGGCGAAGGTGGCGATCCGGGTAGCCGCCCACTCCAGGTCGGCCTCCGAGGACCAGTCCGCCAGCACCAGCGCCGCGGCGTTGCCGCCGAGCTCCAGGGTGACGTGCTTGCGCGGCACCGAGTCCATGATCTGGTAGCCGACCTTGTCGGAACCGGTGAACGAGATGATCGGCAGCCGCTCGTCCTGGACCAGCGCCGGCATCTTCTCGTTCGGCACCGGGAGCACGCTCCAGGCGCCGGCCGGCAGCTCGGTCTCGGCCAGGATCTCGCCCAGCACCAGCGCGGACAGCGGGGTGGCCGGGGCCGGCTTGAGGATGATCGGGGCGCCGACGGCGATCGCGGGGGCGACCTTGTGCGCGACCAGGTTCAGCGGGAAGTTGAACGGGGCGATGCCCAGCACCACACCCTTGGGGAAGCGGCGCACCACCGCGAAGCGGCCCGTGCCGCCCGGGTCGGTGTCCAGCCGCATGGTCTCGCCGTTCGTCCGGCGGGCCTCCTCGGCCGCCCAGCGGAACACCGAGACGGCCCGGCCGACCTCGCCGCGGGCCCACTTGATCGGCTTGCCGTTCTCAGCGGTGATCAGGCGGGCGATCTCCTCGGTGCGCTCGGCCAGACGCTTGGACACGTGGTCCAGCGCGGCGGCGCGGACGTGCGCGGGGGTGGCGGCGAAGGCCGGCGCGACGGCCGCGGCGGCGGCCACGGCCTCCTCCACCTGCGCGTCGGTGGGCACGCTGACCTTGCCCACCAGGCTGCCGTCGTACGGGTGGCGGACCTCGAAGTCCCCGTCGCCGCTCGCCCTGCGGCCGGCCAGCCAGAACTCATGGGTGGTGGTCACGGTCGTACCGGCCCTCTCCTCGTCGTCTGCGGCTCCACGGACGGGGAGCCTGACACCCACGGTAGGACCCGGACGGGTCAAACCGGATTGGACGCAGCGGAGCGGAACCCCTCCGGTCCACTCCACGATGGCAGGCCCGCGGCCGGGCTCAGTCCTCGCCGGAGCGCAGCGCGAGCCAGAGCTCCATCCGGACGTCGGTGTCGTCGAGGGAACGGCCGAGCAGCTCCTCCACCCGGCGCATCCGGTACCGCAGCGTGTGCCGGTGCACCCCGAGGTCGGCCGCGGCCGCGTCCCACTGACCGTGCCGCGACAGCCAGGCCCGCAGGCTGGCCACCAGGTCGCCGCGGGCCGTCCGGTCGTGGTCGCGCAGCGGCCGCAGCAGACCCTCGGCGAAGGCGGTGACGGCCTCCTCGCCGAGCAGCGGCAGCAGCGACCCCGCACCGACCTCCTCATGGTCGACCGAGCGCCGCCCGCCGCGCTGCGCCACCGCGAGCGCCCGCTCGGCCTGGGCGTACGCCGTGCCCGCGTCCTCCAGGGCGGCCGGGGCGGAGACACCGAGCGACAGCCCCTCCTGCTCCTCCACCGCGCCGAGGCAGGCCCGGTGCGCGGCGCCGTTGTCCAGGGCGAGCACCATCAGCCGGGGGCCGTGCGGGCCGTCCTCGCGGGAGACCAGCAGCCGTTCGCCGACCTTTCCGCCGGCCTGCTCGGCGCGGTCACCGAGCTCGCCGAGCGCCTCGGCCGCCTCCGGGCCCGCGGCGGCGCCGGCCACCAGCACCCTTATCGTCCCCTCCGGCAGCCCGCCGAACAGGCCGGAGGCGACCTGCCGGGCGGTGGCGACCTCGCCCGCGAGCACCATCCGCAGCAGCGCGGCGCCCATCCGCTCCTCGGCCTGCCGCAGTTCGCGCGACCGCTCCAGGGTCAGGGTGAGCAGGGCGACGGCCGCGTTCAGGACGTAGCGCTCGGTCGGGGTGATCCGGTCCTCGGTGCCGACCGCGAGGAAGCCGCGGGCCCGGCGGTCGGCGCCCAGCGACTGGACCACCACGTAGTCCTCGTCGGCGGTGTCGATCCCCGGGGACCTACCCTGCAGCGCGGCGCTGGACGGCGCCGGTCTACGGCGCAGCCGGTCCACCTCGGCGGCCAGCCGGCCGGCCCGGCGGGCCGCCCAGTCCGGGGCCACCGCGGAGAGCGCGCCGGAGCCGTCGTAGAGCGCGGCCCAGCCGCCGAGCCGGGCGGCGAGCCGGCGGACCACCGCGGTGGTGCCGTCCTTGCCGAGGGCCGCCCGGGTCAGCTCCTCCTGCGCCTCGAAACTGGTGGTGACCGCCTCGTACTGCTCGGCGGCGAGGGCTGCGGAGACCGCCTTGGAGATCGCGATGAACGGTGTGGCCTCGGGCACCCGCAGCAGCGGGAGACCGCGCTGCGCGGCCGCGTCGACCAGCGCCTGCGGCACCTCGGTGTGCGACAGGCCGACGCCCAGTCCCAGCCCGACCACCCCGGCATCGGCCAGCCGGTGGACGTACGCCTGCAGGCGGGCCGCGCTCTTGCCCAGCTTGATGCCGGTGGTGAGGAGGAGTTCGCCGCCCTCCAGGAAGGGCGTCGGATCGTCCAGCTCACTGGTGTGCACCCAGCGGACCGGCCGCTCCAGGTGGTCCGCGCCGGCGAGGACCGTGAGGTGGAGCGCGGTGTTGCGGACGACGGAGGCGAGTGTGGGGGGCATGGCACCTTCGGTGGTTCGACCAGGCCGCGCCGTTGCGGCCGGGCGAGAGAGGGGTCACCCCCATTATGTACGGCCCGGACAAGCCGGAACGCCGAATCCACCGGACCGGAGTCACCGGCTCCGCACCGGCCCTGCCGAAACGGCCTGCCGCCGGGCTCAGCTGCGCAGGTCGACCAGCAGCGGCGGCACCTGTTCGCCGGTCACGGTCGACAACGAGATGACCGCGTGGCCGGTCGGCAGCGCGTGCGCCAGGTCCGAGGGCGACCAACGGTGCCGCTCGACGTCCCGGGTGGTGACGCTCTGGGTCTGCGCGGCCGTGCCGGACAGGGCCTTGCGCAGCGCCCGCCCCGACTTGCGGACCAGCCCGCCGGAGGTGTCCGGGGTGTGGGTGACCGCCGTCTCGGTGACCAGGTGGGTGCCCCAGGCCTCGGAGAACAGCTTGCCGTCCCAGGGCGCGATGCCCGGGAACGCCATCCGGCAGCCGACCGCACCGAACAGCGGAGCCCGCAGCGCCTCCGGCAGGTCGACCAGGGTGCGCAGCAGCAGCACGGCGCCCGCGTTGAGGCCGCGCATCCGTTGCAGGCCGCGCACCGCGTGCTGGTCGACCGCGGCCGAGGCGTCGTCCACCACCAGGCCGGCGAACAGCTGGCGCTCCTCCCGCACCGCGGCGGCCTGGAGGAACTGGCCGACCACCAGGCGGGCCAGCATCCGGGCGGCCTCCGGGTGACTGCGCTCTGGCAGCTTCACCCGGACCCGCAGCGGGTGGTCCAGGGCGCGCATCGCGAAGGCGGGCTTGGCGTCGGGCGTGCCGGCGAAGCAGTCCGCGAAGACCGGGCGGTCCAGCAGGGCCAGCCGGTCGGCGAGCAGCACCCCCGGGTCGTCGGCCCGGCCGCGCCGGCGGGCCCGCTGCTGGAGGTCGGCCTCGAACACCGCGTCCCGGCCGGCCGTGCGCAGCGCCTCGGCCAGCTCGGCCCAGCCCTCCTCGTCGCCGCCCAGCAGACCGCGCAGTTCGCGCACGCCGGGGTAGCGGCCGTGGGCGGCGTGGAACGGGCCGACCACCTGCTGCAGGGCCGTCCGGGCGCTCTCCGCGCGCAGCACCAGCTCGTCCGGCAGCAGGGCGTCGGCCAGCCGGGCGGCGGCCTCGTCGGCGGTGCGGGCGGCGCCGTACAGATCGAGCCCGTACGGCGCGGCCGGGTCGCCGGGGGCGATCACCACGTCGTACCAGGAGTCCGGGCCGAGGTCGCTGTCGGCGGCGCCGACCACCACCGCGCAGGCGGTGCCGGCCAGCGCCTGGAGGCAGAGCGCCTCGGCGAGCGGGCGGGCCAGGCCGGTGGTCTTGCCGGTGCCGGCCGGGCCGACCGCGAGCAGTGAGGTTCCGAGTGTGGCCGGATCGAGGGCGAAGCCCGCCGAACGGTGGGCGGGCGGGTTCTTCACGACGTTCTGGGCGGTGCCCAGCCGGACCTGGCGGACCAGCAGGTCGTGCCGGGCCCCGCGGCCGGGCAGGTCGCGCGCCTCGGAGGGGTGGGCGCAGGCGGCGGCGCCGCGGACCAGCACCTGTTCGGTGAAGTCGGGCAGCAGGACGGGCGCGTCCAGCACCGCCTGCCAGGCCTGCCGGATCCGGACGTAGTCGACGTCGCCGACGGCCTCGGCGTCCAGCCGGGCGGCGGCCTGCCCGGCCCCGCCGGACCTCAGGTCCTGCCAGGGGTCGGCCGGGGCCGCGGTCGTGGTGCCGGGCGGCGGTGCGGCCGGTTCCTCGTGGGTGACGGTGCGCGACAGCATCGGGAGCAGGTAGCGGCGCCAGATCTCGGGCCAGCGGCCCATCCGGCCGAAGATCCTGATCACGGCGTAGGCGAGGGCGAGGTTCAGCAGCAGGGCGATCAGGATCGTCGGCACGAGCGGCAGCCCGCCGAGGCCGAGCAGGCCGAGCAGGGAGAACAGCGCCTGCCGGCCGTAGACGAAGGCCAGCCAGCCGACCACCAGGTTCAGCGCCGCACGCAGCAGCAGCGGGCCGGCCGGCACGGCGGCGTCGAGGCTGCGGTTCTCGTCGAGCGGGCGGTAGTGGAGGCGGAAGATGCCGGGGGCGGTCTCCGGTCTCGGCTCGGCGGACCAGCCGGCGAGGTCGAAGGGCGGCCGGCCACCCTCCCGGGGACCGGGTTGCGGGGGTACCGCGGACCGTCCGCCCGTTCGCGCGGCCTGCTGCCCGTGTCCGCCGTCCAGTCCCATCGCGGCCCCGCTCCCTACGCCACCCCGGCACGATCGGTCCATCCGTGCCGCCTCTACCCATGCCGCCCACCCGGCGACACGCCCGCGCTCAATGTAGTGGAGGAGGACCGAGCGGTAACCGATCTCCGATCACTGGCCGCGCCGGACAAGTCGTACGGCCCACTGCTACCGAGTGGCGCATGCCTGCGCGGCCGGGCCCGCCGTAGCCTGCGAGGACCGCGTCTTGAGAATCTGGAGAACACCATGAGCGCTGCAACGCCGCTCCCGCAGGAGCGCCGTCTGGTCACCGCGATCCCCGGCCCGAAGTCGCAGGAGCTGCAGGCTCGCAAGCTCGGCGCGGTGGCCGCCGGTGTCGGCACCACCCTGCCGGTCTACATCTCGCGCGCCGGTGGCGGCGTGCTGGAGGACGTGGACGGCAACTCCCTCATCGACTTCGGTTCCGGCATCGCCGTGACCAACGTGGGCAACAGCGCCGCCGCCGTGGTCGCCAAGGCGACCGAGCAGCTGGCCGCCTTCACCCACACGTGTTTCATGGTGACCCCGTACGAGGGCTACGTGGCCGTGGCCGAGCAGCTCAACGAGCTGACCCCGGGCGACCACGAGAAGCGCACCGCGCTGTTCAACTCGGGTGCCGAGGCGGTCGAGAACGCGGTCAAGATCGCGCGGGTGTACACCAAGCGCACCGCCGTCGTGGTGTTCGACCACGGCTACCACGGCCGCACCAACCTGACCATGGGTCTGACGGCGAAGAACATGCCGTACAAGCAGGGCTTCGGCCCGTTCGCGCCGGAGATCTACCGCGTCCCGGTCGCCTACCCCTACCGCTGGCTGACCGGTGCCGAGAACTGCGCCGCCGAGGCCGCCGCGCAGGCGATCGACATCATCAACAAGCAGATCGGCGCCGACAACGTCGCGGCGATCATCATCGAGCCGATCCAGGGCGAGGGCGGCTTCATCGAGCCGGCCAAGGGCTTCCTCCCGGCGATCGCCGAGTACGCGAAGGCCAACGGCATCGTCTTCGTCGCGGACGAGATCCAGACCGGCTTCTGCCGCACCGGCGACTGGTTCGCCTGCGACGACGAGGGCGTCGTCCCGGACCTCATCACCACCGCCAAGGGCATCGCCGGCGGTCTGCCGCTGGCCGCCGTGACCGGCCGCGCCGAGATCATGGACGCCGCGCACGCCGGCGGCCTGGGCGGCACCTACGGTGGCAACCCGGTGGCCTGCGCCGCGGCGCTGGGCTCGATCGAGACCATGAAGTCCGAGGACCTCAACGGCAAGGCCCGCCGGATCGGCGAGGTCATGCTCGGCCGCCTGCGCACCATGCAGGAGAAGTTCGACGTGATCGGCGAGGTCCGCGGCCGCGGCGCGATGATCGCCGTCGAGCTGGTCAAGCCGGGCACCAAGGACCCGAACCCCGAGTTCACCGCCGCCGTGGCGAAGGCCTGCCACGCCGAGGGCCTGGTCGTCCTGACCGCCGGCACCTACGGCAACGTGCTGCGCTTCCTGCCGCCGCTGGTGATGCCGGAGCACCTGCTGGTCGAGGGTCTCGACATCATCGAGAGCGCCTTCGCCGCCGTCTGACGGCAGCCGAACGCTCGGAGCGGCCCGGTCCACCACGGACCGGGCCGCTCCGTTTTCGTACGGTTTCCGTGCCCCCGTTCGGAGAATGTTCACAGACCACCGAGTGACCATGGAGGTTGTATCCGTGCCGGTGAAGATGCTGTGGCGATCCCTCGAACCATCCCGCAGCGGCAGGGTCATGACGTACTGTCATGACAGATGGACAGCGAGCCCGACGACTTAGCGACCACACCGTCCGAGGCCCCCGCCGGGGTCGTGGACACCCATGACCGATCGACCGGCCGTCCGCCCCAAACCCCCCGGGGCGCACGGAGCGGCGATCACCTCAGCCGCCCCGGGGCTCTCCCCCCCGCCTCGGGGCGGCTCATGCGTTCCGCGGTACCGGTGGCGCTCGCCCTGGTGCTGGCGGTGATCTCCTGGCAGGTCCGGGCCGACGGCCCGCTGCTGGGCCTGGACCGCAGCGCCCGCCACGCCACCTGGGACTTCCGCCACGCGCTACACAGCACGCCGGTCAACCACCTGGGCGCCGCCCTCTCCGACCTCGGCGGCAACGTCCCGGCCTTCCCGCTGCTCCTGCTGGGCGGCGCGCTGGCGGCCGCACTGCGGCGCCGCGCCGGCTCCCCGCGCTGGTGGCTGCCGCTGCCGGTCGCCGCGCTGGCCGGAGCCGCCGTCCCGGCCCTCGTCATCCCCGCCAAGGCCTTCTTCGCCCGGCCCGGCCCGTTCGGCGTGCCGCTCACCCCCGAGCAGCTCGGCTGGTACCCGTCCGGCCACACCGCGACCTCGACCATCGCGTACGGGACGGTCGCGCTGCTGGTCGGCCGGGAGCTCGGCCACCGGGCCCGCCGGCTGCTGTACGCGGCGACCGCACTGCTGTGCGCGGGCGTCGGCTGGGGGCTGGTGTGGAGCGACTACCACTGGCTGCTGGACGTGCTGGCCAGCTGGTGCCTGGGCGGCCTGGTGCTGTGGGCGCTGTCCCGCCGGCTCGCGCCGCCGCCCGGGGAGCACCCTGGGGCGGCTGCCGGCGGTCACGGTGGCCACTGTGGTCACGACGGCCTGGACGGCCCCGACGGTCACTGACCGTCGGCGGGCTCCTCCTCGTTGCGGTGGACCAGGCCGGGCTCGCCGTTGTCGCGGTGCCACTCGACCACCAGCTCGTCCCGGGTACCGAAGCGGACCAGGTGGCGACCGACCACGTCCTCCAGGCCGGGCAGCTCCTCGGCCGCACCCTCGACGGCGAGCAGCAGGGCGCCCGGCTCGGCGACCAGGGTCGCGGTGCCGCCCCGGAAGGCGAGCTCGCCGCGGCCGGCCTCCTCCGACCAGTCGGCCCGGATCTTGCGTCCCATGTGGGCGGCCAGCTGCTTGCCGTAGCGGGCCGGGCGGTCGGTGCGGACGCGGGCCTCGGAACGTGCCATCGGAACTCCAAAGTTAGGGTTGCCTAAGTTCACCCACCGTACCCCAGATGCTGAGTTTGGCTCAATAACGTGCGGGGCGGGACCGCACCCGGCGGCGCCGCGAGGGGCGGGACCCGTCTCCGCCCGCCGGATACCCTGACCCCACCCCTTCCGGGCCTCCGGCCAGGGGCACGCCGAGCCCGGAGCCCGCCATGACCACCCCGCCGACGGCCGACACCGCCGCCGAACTCGCCGACGCGCTCACCCGGGCGATGAAGCGGATCCGTCGGCAGACCATGCAACGCCTGGAGCCGTACGGGATCACCCCCGGCCAGGCCCGCGCCCTGCGCACGCTCGCGCACGCCCCCGGCTGCGAGGGCCGGGAGACCATGCGGCTGAGCGAGCTGGCCGACAAGCTGCACATCGCCCCCCGCTCGGCCACCACCGTGGTGGACGCCCTGGAGGAGGCCGGGCTGGTCACCCGCACACCCGACCCGACCGACCGGCGGGCCGTGCGGCTGGTCCTCACCGACGCCGGCCGGGCGGCGCTGGAACGGATCGGACAGGTCCGGCACGAGGTCGCCCAGGAGTACTTCGCCCCCGTCAGCCCCGCCGAGCAGGGCGCCCTGCTGCAGGCACTGCGCGGGGCGGAGTCGGCCTACGAGGCCCGGCCGGCACCGCGGCGCCCGACCGACGAGGACGCAGCGCGGTGAGACCGATCCCGGCGACCACCAGCACGGCCGCGACGCCCGCCGTCGCACTGAACCGCTCCCCCAGCAGCAGCCAGGACGAGGACATCCCGAACACCGGCACCAGCAGCGAGTACGGCGCGACCGCCGAGGCGTCGTAGCTGCGCAGCAGAAAGCTCCAGGCGACGAACCCGAACAGGGTGGAGACCAGCCCGACGTACGCGATCGCACCCAGCCCCGCCAGGTCGATCCCGGCCAGCGCCCGCAGGTCCGCCGCCGGGCCCTCGACCAGCAGGGACAGCGCCAGCAGCGGCAGCGGCGGGACGGCACTCACCCAGACCATCCAGCGCAGCGCGTCCGGCGGCGCGGCCTTGCGGGTCAGCACGTTGGACAGCCCCCAGAACGCGGCCGAGGCGATCACCAGGACGAACGCGCCCACCGGGCCGTCGAGCCCGCGGTCCACCGCGGCCAGCAGGATCCCGCCGAGGGCGACCGCCAGGCCCGCCGCCCGCAGCCGGGTGGGCCGCTCGCGCAGCACCGCCGCGGCGAACAGCGCCGTGAACACCGCCTGACTCTGCAGCACCAACGAGGACAGCCCGGCCGGCATGCCCGCGTGCATCCCGAGGAAGAGCAGCCCGAACTTCACCACCCCGAGCGTGCAGCCGACCGCGACGATCCACCGCCGGGCGACCCGCGGCGGCCCCACCAGGAACACCGCCGGCACCGCCACCACCGCGAACCGCAGGGCGCAGAAGAGCAGCGGCGGAAAGCTCTCCAGTCCGACGTGGATCAGGACGAAGTTGAGGCCCCAGACGGCGGCGATCAGCACCGCGAGGGCGATGTGACGGGGGCTCATGGTGGCGGTGGTCGCTGGCATGGGTCGAGCATGGCCGGAGGGGAACGTGTAGCACCAGCGATGATTTCTGAAGCAGACCGTTTAGCATTGCTGCACCAACCGTGCCGATCCGGCGGCACGGCCGGACCACCGGACGGCGCGGATGATGGATCTCGGACGCCTGCGGGCCCTGCACGCGGTGGCGGTGCACGGATCCGTGGGCCGGGCGGCCGCCGCCCTCGGCTTCACCCCGTCGGCGGTCTCCCAGCAGATCGCCAAGCTGGAGCGCGAGACCCGGACGGTCCTGCTGGAACGCCAGGGCCGGGGCGTGGTGCTCACCGACGCCGCCCGGCGGCTGGCGGACACCGCGCAGCAGCTGCTCGCCCTGGTCGAGGAGGCCGAGGTCACCCTGGAGGAGCAGCGCGGCCAGGCCGTCGGCCGGCTGCTGATCGCCGCCTTCGCCACCGGGGCGCGCGGCCTGCTCCCCCCGGTCCTGGCCGACCTGCGGCAGCGCTGCCCCGAGCTGGACGTCCGGCTGCTGGAGAGCGACCCCTACCTCGCGGCCGAACTGGTGGCCCGCGGCGAGGTCGACCTCGCGCTGGTCCAGGACTGGCCGACGGTGCCGCTGTCCGTCCCCGCCGGGGTCTCCCGGCTCGACCTCGGCCCCGACCCGGTCGACCTGCTGCTGCCCGCCGGGGACCCGCTCACCGAACTCGCCGTGGTACCCGTCGCCCGGCTGCTCGGGCAGCGCTGGATCAGCGTGCCGCCCGGCAACATCTGCCACGACTGGCTGGTCCGCACCCTGCGCGAGGCCGGCGAGGAGCCGGACGTGGTCTACCAGGTCGGCGAGTTCGAGACCCAGATCGCGCTGATCGACGCCGGCCTCGGCCTCGGGCTGGTCCCCCGGCTGGGCCGTGGACCGCTGCCCGCCGGGGTGGCGGCCAGGCCGGTGGAGCCCGAGCCGTCCCGGCGGGTCTTCGCGCTCTGGCGCAGCCAGGCCTCCCGGCGGCCCGCCATCACCGCGGCGCTGACCGCGATGCGCGAGCGGTGGGAGATGCGGGAGCGGTAGGCGGTGCTCGTGTGCTCACGTGCGCCGGGCGGGGGTCGGGCGGTCAGCTCGCGAAACCGATCACCAGCCACATGAACCCCACGCCCACCAGCGTGCACAGCAGTGTGGAGCGCGACGGGTGCGGGCTGTGCGCCTCCGGCAGGATGTCCGAGGTCGCCAGGTACAGCAGGAAGCCCGCGAAGAAGCCCAGGTAGAGGCCGAGCAGCTGCTCCGGGATGGTGAACAGCAGTGTGATGCCCGCCCCCGTCACCGGCGCCAGCGCGTCGGCCGTGAGCAGGGTCAGCGCCCGCCGCCGGTCGTTCCCGTACAGCCGGGTGATCGTGTACGTGTTGAAGCCGTCCGCGAAGTCGTGCGCCACCACCGCGATCGCCACCACGGTGCCGACCGTGCTGCCGGCCTGGAAGGCGGCGCCGATCGCGAAACCGTCCATCACACTGTGCGCGACCAGGGCGACCGCCGCCGCCAGGCCGACCCGCTGGGTCCCCACGTGCTGGTGCTGGTGCCGGTGACCGTGGGTGTGCTCGGCGTACTCGCCCTCGTGGCCCCGGTGGATGGCGACCGCGCGCTCCACGATGTGGATCAGCAGGAAGCCCGCCGCGAACATCAGCAGCGCCTGCGGCACCCCGTGCACCTCGTCCGGGGCCGCGGCCAGTGCCTCCGGGAGGAGGTCGAAGGCGACCACCCCGAGCATCAGGCCGGCCGCGAACCCGAGCACCAGATGGCGGCGGTCCCCCGTCCGCTGGGCGACGAAACCGCCGATCAGGGTCATCAGGAAGGCGCCCGCGGCGACGAGCACGGCGGTCATCGTGGCGCTCCCCTCCGGCCTCGGCACCCGGGCTCCGGCGGCCGGGCCCGACGGCGCCCGGCCGGGGCCACGACGCCGGCACGCCTGGGGCCGGACGGCTGCGGGGACCGCTGCCCACGGGCGCAGCCGTCCGGCCCGGGTCCGGCACTGCCGGGACCTGCGCCCAGCCTGTGCGCGGCGGCACGGCGCCGCGCGCCGGACGGCGCGTCGGGGTGACGCGGTGACGGGGTGACGGCGGGTCGGGCGTTCTCGGGCGCTCGGGCGCTCGGGCGCTCTCGGGTTCGCTGCGGCGGCTCAGTCGTCGGTGGCGGCGAGGTAGACCGCGGAGAGCTGGGGCGCACCCTGGTCCGCCCAGCTGTGTCCGAGCGTCGTCACGTCGAGTTCGAGGCCCGTGGGCAGCACCAGCAGCGGCCGGCCGTGCGCGGCGAGCCGCCACCGCGCGCCCGGCACGCTGCGGCGGATCACCGTGCCGAGGTAGAGGCCCGCGTCGTTGCCCAGCCAGTCCGAGACCTCGGGGTCGTCCCGCCAGCGGGGCAGCACCTGGTCGAGGGCGGTCAGCGAGTCGGCCCGGTCGTCGAGCCGGAGCCCCTCCGACTCGGCCAGCTCGCGCAGCAGCCCGCACTCGGCGAACAGCGCGGCCATCGCCTCCTGCCGGTCCTCGCCGTTCTCCGTGCCACCGCCCGTGCCGTCCTCGGATCCGTGCTCGGCGCCGTTCCCGGTGCCGTTCCCGGTGCCGTGCGGGCCGCCGGCCGTCGGTGTGTCCCCGGCCGGCGCCGCCCGCCGGCGACGCGGGGTCCGCCACCGGTCGAAGAATCGGATTCCCATCGGACCAGAGTGACAGCCGGGCCGACCGGTCGGTGGGCGGCGCGGCGGGACGGGCTCAGCCCGCGGCGGTGAGCGGCAGGCCGAGGTGCGTCCGGGCCAGCTCCTGCACGCCCCGGCCGTCGATCAGGTGGATGTGGTCGTGCCGCCCGGCAGCCGCCAGGTCGAGCGCCGGGTCGGTGAACCGCCCGGTGGTGAGGCGCAGGCCACGCTCCGCGCCCTCCTCCCTGACGGCCTCCGCGAGGGTGCGCAGCTGCTCCTCGCCGACGGGCTCCGGCTCGCGCGAGGCCCAGACCACCCAGCGGCCCGGCAGCGCGCTGCCGGGCCCGCCCTCACCGGTCGCCACCAGGCCGGCCGGGCCGCGCAGCCGTACGCTCCACCCGGCCAGACCGCCCTTGGTGAGCAACTCCCGGACCAGCTGGGCGAACTCGTTCGGCGAGAGCTCGTCCACCGCGGGCACGGCCGCGCCGACCGTACCGCTCGGCTCGACCTCCACCGGTGCGTACGGATCGGGGGTGACCACCGCGGACAGCTCCCGCAACCTGACGAGCGCCTCGTCCTGCTCCGCGTCCGTGTAGACGCCCTGACCGTCCGGTGCCTCGCCGGGGTGGCCCGCCATCGGCCCGGTGTCACCGGCCGGCAGCAGCCGGGTGCGGGCCAGCGCGTCCCGGTCCGCGTCCACGCTGAGCAGGCAGAGCGGCTCGGCCCCGGGCCGGCGCAGCCAGCCGTTGAGCACCACGCCGGCGAGCATCTCGTCGGTGTCGACCGCGTCCGCCGCCTGGAGGGCGCGCAGCGCCAGTCGGGCCGCCAGCCGGAGGTAGTCCGAGGCCCGCTCGGACACCGCACGCGGGACCGGCTGGACCTCGCCCTCCGGCCCCAGGCGGTAGCCGTCCAGCGAGGGCACCACGTCGAGCGGCGGCAGGTCCAGGTCCAGCACCGCGGTGCTGGTCAGGCGGCGGAAGACGGCCCGGCAGGGCGCCGGGAGGTCCTGGGTGGCGCCCTCCGCGGCAGCCAGGGCCCGCTCCAGCAGGGACTCGACGGCGGCGGGCTCGGACTGCCGGTAGGCGCGGCGGCACTCCTCCAGCGTCTCGTTGTACTCCCGGACCGCCCTGGCGCGGGCCTGCTCGGCCTGATCGTGCGCCAGCCGGGCCGCCCGGAGACCGCCGTCGGCCGCCTCGGCCTGCCGGCTGCGCCACTCGCGCAGCGCCCGCTGGTGGGCCAGCCGGGCCTGGGCCAGGCCCCGCTGGTAGCCGGAGTCCAGCAGGCGGCGGGAGGCCGGCTCGTCCGGACCGGCGGCGGCCGGCTCGGCCGGGGCGAAGTCCGCCCAGCGCGGCTCGGTCCCGACCGCCGGGTCGTCCTCCCCGGCGGCGAACGGGCGCGGCTCGTAGTGACGCAGCTGGCTCTCGAAGTCCATCGCGGACACCGGCAGGGCGGACCTGCGGAGCAGGTCCGCCAGTCGCTCGTGCTCGGCCCGGACGGTGACCGTCCGGTGGTGGGTCAGCGCGGCGGCCCGGCCGTGCGCGGCGACCTCCTCGTCCGAGCGGGTGCCCTGTTCCGGGACCTGGTGCGCGGCCTGCTCCCCGGCCTGGTCCACGGCCGGCTCCGCGGCCTGTTCCGGGACCTCCGCGCCGAGGTCCCGGAACACCGAGGCCAGGAAGCCCGGCTGGAGGAGGGTGGCGGTGGTGTCCGGGCGGCCTTCGGGTGAGTGCTGCATCGGCGGTCGTTCCCCCTGCTCGTCCGGCACCGGTCGACGGGGCGCACCGGCAGTGGGCCCCATGCAGCATTGTCCACCGTCGCCCGGCCGCGGTCAGCCGAGCCGGACAGATGGCACCGACTGCCGGGAGCCGACGGCGCACCGGCCCGACGGCGCGACAACCTCCTCAGTTCGTCCGGGTGTTGGTGAGGTGCAGGCCGATGTAGCCGACGTAGATCCGGCCGCTGCGCGAGCAGTCGTCGAGGTAGTGCACCCGCGGCGCCGTGCCGCCCCCGCCGATCCGCAGGTGCGCCCCCATGAAGGCGCGCCGGGAGGAGTCGACGCAGGCCGGCACCGGCAGCATCCGCTGCCGCTTCCACTTGCCGTGGCTGGTGACCGTGCGGGACTCCCCGCGCACCGCCTTCCGCGGCGGGAAGTGGTGGCAGCCGGCCGGGGTGTGCTCGCACCACTGCTTGAAGTCGCCGCCCGCCTCGCCCCGGACGGCCGCCGCCGCGTACTCCTGCAGCGCGGTCAGCCCCTCCCAGGTGAGCCGGGCCCAGCCGGAGCCGTCGCACTGCCCGTCCAGCGCCAGGGTCTCCTTCTCGTCCCCGGTGAACTCCAGCAGCGGGAACTCCGGGAACCGGCCCACCAGCTCCCCGAAGGTGCCCGGGGCCGCCTCCTCCTCCGCGCCGACCTCCGCGGCCAGGCCGGCCCGGTCGACCGCGCCCGGGCCGGCCAGCGTGCACAGCCGGGTGGCGAGTGCCCGGACCTGGGCGCTGACGTGCCGCAGCACCGCGTCCTGCTCGTCCGTCTCGGCCAGCAGCCGGGCCTCGCGGCGACGCGACTGGTCCAGGGTGCGCCGGACCCGTTCCAGCTCGTCGGCGCGGGACTGCCGCTCGCAGCGGTCGGCCGCGCCCGGCGCGGAGCCCTGCCCGGGGACGGCGGGCCGGGCGGCGGCACGGGCCGCGGGCTGATCGGAGCGAACCGGCCGGGTGTGCGCCGGCCTCGGCTCCACCGGAGGCTGCAGCACCGGGACGGCAGCGAGAAGGTCGGGCAGCGGCAGCTCGGCGGCGTACCTGCGGGGCTCCCTGGCCAGCAGGGCGGCGGCCCGCCGGACGTCCTCGTCGATCCGGTGCCGGGGCATCACCGGGTGCCGCGCCCCGTCGTAGCGGCTGGCCGGGTCGACCTCCGGCAGGTACGTGCGGACGGCCCCGCCGTAGACCTTGTGGTACTCCAGGGCCACGTTGAACAGCGGGAGTGCGGCGTGCCCGAGCACGTGGAGCGAGGCCAGGCCGGTCAGCTGGCGCAGCAGGGGGTGGACCACCTCCGCGAGCCAGACGTCCACCGCCACCGACGGCGGGACGCTCGCGACCACCACGGGGAGCCGGCGTTCCGGATCGCACAGCTCGTCGATCAGCCCGTCGACCTCGCCCCTGGCTATCACCCTGGGCTGCACGGACATCGCGACCGGGCCGTCGGTGGCGTCCAGCAGCGGGAGCAGACCCCGGGCCAGCTCCGGCACGGGCACCCGGCTCGACGTACGGACCCCGGAGCCGGTCGGCAGGTGCTCGGCCTCCAGCCGGACCCAGCTGGGCCGGTCGGCGGCGGAGGCCACGGTCAGGGTCAGCTGGTCGATCCCGTGGGCGGCCGGGGTGCGCAGCCGGCGGCGGCTGTACCGCGCACCCGGGAGGCGCCCGCGGAGGCCGCCGGTGTCCCGGTCGAGGAGGACCCGGTCGCCGAGTCGCAGCCGCTCGGCCGCCCCGGCGGGCCCGGACCGGTCGGCGGGGACGGCCCGGTCGGCGGGCGGTGGTGGCTCCTCGTGGCCCTCCTGTTTGAGCCAGGAGGCCAGCATCTGGTCGGCCAGGGCCACCGTGTCCCGGTGCGTACGGGGTGTGGTGACGGTCATCCGGTAGGGCGGCGGGGCGTGCTCGGGTGTCATGCGAGGTACCTCCCATGGTGCGGCGGTGGGGCCTGAATTCCTCCATCTGGGTCGGCCGGGCCGGTCGGCCCGTCCTGCTCCGCGTGTTCCGTGCGCGCCCGCCCGCCCGGCGACCCGGTGGGGCCGCCCCGGCCGGGCCGGTACGCACTCCTTGTGGTAGAAGACGAAGAGGCCCGGAGCGGAAGTTCCGCAGCCGGGCATGGTTAATTCGTTCGGGTGTTACCGCGTCGCAGCTCTTGCCTGCTGCGCGGCGGGCGTGGTCGGGTCAGACCGGGACCTCCACGAAGGTGCGGCCGGCCGGCTCGGCCCGGGCCGTTCCACCGGTGGCCTCCGCCAGCCAGGCGTGAAAACCCGTCACCGCGTCCTCCGGGACGCCGACTTCAATCCGCACCCCGTCCGCCAGATAGGTCAGATCGCGCACCGCGTAGCCGGCCGCGCGCAGCTCGTTCTCCAACCGACCGGCGCGGGTGTGCCCGGCGGTGACGGCGAGCAGCGCCACCGGCCGCCGTTCCAGCAGCCCCGCCTCGTCCAGTGCCTCGGACACCGCGTTCCCGTACGCCCGGACCAGTCCGCCCGCACCGAGCTTGATCCCACCGAAGTAGCGCGTCACCACCGCGACGGTGTCGGTCACCCCGCGCCGCCGCAGCACCTCCAGCATCGGCACGCCCGCCGTACCGCCGGGCTCGCCGTCGTCGTTGGACCGCTCCCGGGGCGAGCCGTCCCCGACCACGAACGCGGTGCAGTTGTGGCGGGCGTCCCAGTACTGCTTGCGGACGGCCGCGACGAAGGCCTGCGCCTCGTCCTCGTCGGCGACCCTGGCGAGATGGCAGATGAAGCGGGACTTCTTGATCTCGGTCTCGTGGCTGACGGAGCGCCGGATCGTCAGGTACGGCTTCGGGCTGGGCTCCGACATGGTGCGGGGATCTCCAGAGCGGGGTGGCGGCTGCGCCGGCCGGGTACACGGGTCGACCGGACCCGGCCAGCCTAACGCGGGCCCGCGCCCCGCTCGGACCTCGCGCGTCCGCTCAGCGGCCGGCGAGCGCGTCGAGCTGCGCGCGGTCCAGGCCGGTCAGTGCGGTGACCTCGGCCAGGTCGACCGCGCCGCAGTCCAGGCCGCGCAGCACGTACCCGCTGAGCGCCCGGGCGGTGGCCGGCTCGTCCATCACGTCGCCGCCCGCCTTCGCCACGTAGGCGGCGAGCCGGGCCGCGGCGGCGGCGAGGCCCTCGCGGTAGAAGGCGTAGACCGCCGCGTAGCGGGTCGGCAGGTGGGCCGGGTGCATGTCCCAGCCCTGGTAGTACGCCCGGGCCAGGGAACGGCGGACCAGGTCGTGGTGGAGTTTCCAGGCGGCGTGCACCTGCTCGGTCGGGCCGGTCGGCACGACGTTGGTCGAGCCGTCCGACAGCCGGACGCCGGTGCCGGCGGCGGCCACCTGCATCACGGCCTTCGCGTGGTCGGCGACCGGGTGGTCCATGCTCTGGTAGGCGGCGCTGACCCCGCAGGAGGCGCTGTAGTCGAAGGTGCCGTAGTGGAGGCCGGTGGCCCGGCCCTCGGCGGCCTCGATCATCCGGGCCACGGTGGCCCGGCCGTCGGGGCCCAGGATCGCCTGGGTGGTCTCGATCTGGATCTCGAAGCCGATCCGCCCCGCCGGCAGACCGGCCCGCTGCTCGAAGTCCTCCAGCAGTCGCACCAGCGCCGTCACCTGCTCCGCGTAGGTGACCTTCGGGAGGGTGAGCACCAGGCCCTCGGGCAGCCCGCCCGAGGCCAGCAGGGTGGAGAGGAAGAGCTCCAGCGTCCGGATCCCGCGGCCGCGGACTGCCGCCTCCATGCACTTGATCCGGATGCCGATGTACGGCGGGGCGGTGCCCCCGGCCACGGCGGCGGCGACCAGCTCGGCCGCCCGGACGGCCGCGGCGTCCTCCTCGCCGTCGGGGCGCGGGCCGTAGCCGTCCTCGAAGTCGATCCGCAGGTCCTCGATCGGCTCGCGCTCCAGCTTGGCGCGGACCCGGGCGTGGACGTCCGCCATCAGGTCGTCGGCCGGAATGCCGAGGGCCCCGGCGAGCTGCGCGGGGGTCGCCGCGTGGGTGTCGAAGGCCTCCAGTGCCCGACGGCCCCAGTCGGCCACCGTGCCGGCGTCGAACGCGTCGGCCGGGACGTAGACCGTGTGCACGGGCTGGCGGGTGCCGGAGTCGCCGGGGTAGCGCCGGGCCAGGTCGGCGTCGACCGGCGCGAGCAGCGCGTCCACGGCGGCCAGGGCGGCGGCGGAGAACGACGTCCGGCCCCCGGGGTTGCTACCGTCCACCACGACCTGCGACATCCGGACTCCTCCACCGCGCGCCAGCGCATTCAACAGTTTGTTGATGTGAAGGTAGTGGCGGTGGACACGGGCGTCAATGGCCGCCCGATGGGCGGACCGCCCGGCGCACCCCGCGACCGACCAGCCGGCTCACTCCCGGCCGGTGGCGACGTAACGGTCCTGGAGGTGCTGCCAGATCCGGCCGACCTCGGTGGGGCTCACCGAACCGTCCGGCCGGGCCCCGACCACGTTCCACTCCCGGGTCAGGTACTCGGCGAAGCGCTGCGGGTCCGGCTGGTTGCCGTAGGCGTCCATGTAGCTGAGCAGCGCGTCGAAGCAGAGGTCCGGGTCCAGCGGCTCGGCCGCTGGCCGGCGACCGGCCCACGGCTCGTCCTGCTCCGCGCGCTCGGCACCCCGGCCCTGGGACCGCTCCTCGCGGTGGTCCTCACCCCGGCCCCGGCCGCCCGGCGCCTCCGCGGCGTCGAACGGCAGCGCGTCCGGCCCGGCCGCCGGGACGGCCTCGGTGTGCAGCTCGCCGTCGAGGCGCACCGGGCGGTGGCCGATCCGGATCGGCTCCGACTCCGACCCCTGCGCCGGGCCGGCCGCCCGCGGAGCGCCGACGCCGACGCCGACAGGCGCCCGCCGTCCCGGGGCCTCCGGCTGCCGGCCGAGCCCCCGCTGGTCCTGCGGCCAGGCCTCCGGACCGAGCTGGTCGGCGACCCGGGGCTGGGCGGCCGCCTGCTGCTGGACCGGACGGGCGGGCACCGCCTCCTCCGCCTCGGACGGACGGGTCGGCCGCGGCGGCTTGAACCACGGCGACATGTGACCGGGCACCCGCGCCGTCCGGGCGGCCTCCTCCATCTGCTCGGTGTGCGCGCGCACCGCCCGGGCGGTCCACACGTTGAGCTCGGTCTCCTCCGCCGCCGGGCGGCCGGCCTGCTCGTCCGCGTGCGGGTCCTGCGCGTCCCGCAGCCGGACGGCCGCGAGCTTCGCCAGCGTCGGCACGGCCACCGCCGCGGACACCGCCGACACCGCGGCCTGGTCCTGCTCGGCCTGGTCGCCGTGGACCTCGGCCTGCCGGGCGTCACCCGGCACGAGGGACTCCCCCCGGAGCGCGGCCACCTCCTGCACGGTCGCCGTGGTCAGCGTCGACCGGCCCGCCTGGGAGCCCTGGACGGCGTGCAGCGGACCGTCGATCCGGTCCAGGATGCTCGGGTCCAGCGGCACGCCGTACTTGGCGAGCTTCAGCGGCAGCAGCGCCTGGAACGGCGCCGAACGCCGCCAACCGCGCCCGTACCGGAAGCGCAGCTGCGCCCGGTAGACCAGCCGGTTCTGCTCCAGCCGCACGGTCTCGTCGTAGGACCGCAGCTCCCAGAGCTTCATCCGGCGCCACAGCCGGAACGTCGGCACCGGCGACAGCACCCAGCGCATCAGCCGGACCGACTCCATGTGCCGGTCCGCCGTGATCGCCGCGATCCGGCCGACGGCGTGCCGGGAGGCCTCGACCACGACCACGAACAGCACCGGGATCACGGCGTGCATCGCCATGCCCAGCGAGTCGCCCCAGGAGGCGGCGGCGTTGAAGGCGATCGTGGCGGCGGTCAGCAGCCAAGCCGTCTGCCGCAGCAGCGGGAACGGGATCCGCAGCCAGGTCAGCACCAGGTCCAGGGCGAGCAGCACCACGATGCCCGCGTCCACACCGATCGGGAAGGCGTACGAGAAGGTCCCGAACCCCTTCTCCAGCGCCAGCTCACGCACCGCGGCGTAGGAACCCGCGAAGCCGATGCCCGAGATCAGGCAGGCGCCGACGGCCACCAGGCCGAGCAGGATCCGGTGGGCACGGGTGAGGGATGGACGTGACATTCGGTGATCAACCCCTGGGACTCGGCTGCTGCCGTACGCGACCGTCTGCCGCCGGATCCGCTCCCGTCGGACACCTTCGTCAGACGCAGGATCACCGCCGGGCGCAGGATCACTGCGCGTCGGACCGTTTCGGCCCACCGGATACTACTCGTACACGCGTTTCACCCGGGCCCCAGCCCAGGGGCGCCGCTAGCCCTCGGCGACCCCGTTGAGGTGCGCAAGAACCGCCAGGACACGGCGATTGGCGTCCTCCGCGGGGGCCAGTTCCAACTTGGTGAAGATATTGGCAATGTGCTTCGCCACGGCTCCGTCACTGATGAGCAGTCGGGCCGCCACCGCCGAGTTGGAGCAGCCCTCGGCCATCAGCGACAGCACCTCCCGCTCGCGCGGGGAGAGCCGCTGCACCGGCTGCGAACGGGCGCTGCTGCGCAGCAGTTTGGCGATCACGTCCGGGTCCATCGCCATGCCGCCGGCGGCCACCCGACGGACTGCGTCGATGAACTGGTCGGCGTTGAACACCCGGTCCTTCAGCAGGTAGCCCACCCCGCCGGAGCCGTCCGCGAGCAACTCCCGCGCGTACAGCTGCTGGACGTGCTGCGAGAGCACCAGCACCGGAAGCCCGGGGATCCGACGGCGCGCCGCCAGCGCGGCCTGCAGTCCCTCGTCGGTCAGCGTGGGCGGGAGCCGGACGTCCACCACCGCGACGTCCGGCCGGTGCTCCAGCAGCGCGGCCAACAGGTCCGGGCCGGTCTCCACCGCGGCCGCGATGGTGAACCCGTGCGCCTCCAACAGCCGTGTCAGGCCTTCGCGGAGAAGGTAGAGATCCTCGGCGAGGACAACTCGCACGGCAGCTCCATGGTGATGGTCGTCGGGCCACCCGACGGGCTGTCGAGCAGGAGAACTCCGTCGAAGGTACCCAACCTGCGCTGGACCCCGCGCAGCCCGGACCCCCGCTCCGCGGCGGCGCCACCCCGGCCGTCGTCGGTGACGGTCACCCGCAGCCGGCCTGCGCGGTACAGGATGTCCACCCACACCTGCCCGGCGCCCGAGTGCTTGGCAGCGTTCGCCAGCAACTCGCTCACGCAGAAGTACAGCGCCGTCTCCACCGGCGCGTCCGCCCGGCCGGGCAGGTCGACCGTCACCTCGATCGGCAGCACCGCGTCCAGCGCCAGCTCCCGTACGGCATCCGCCAGTCCGCGCTCCGCCAAGACCGGCGGGTGGATGCCGCGGACCAGGTCCCGCAGCTCCTGGAGCGCCTTCGCGGAGGACTGCCGGGCCTCGGCGAGCAGGGCGCGGGCCGCATCGGCGTCCGTCTGCATCAGGTGCTCGATGGTGCCCAGGGTCAGCCCGATCGCCACCAGCCTCGCCTGGGCGCCGTCGTGCAGGTCGCGCTCGATCCGGCGGAGCTCGGCCGCCTGGTTGTCCACGGCGTCGGCCCGGGTGACCGTCAACTCCGCGACCCTGCGGCTGAGCTGGGCATTGGAGGCACGCCCTTCCAGGACCCGGCGGGCGAGCTCCGCGTGGGCCCGGACCGCGTACGGCGCCAGCACGACCGCCAGCGCCACCATCGCGATCCCGAGGACCGTCGAGAGCAGCACCACCCTGGCCGCCCTGGTCTCGCCGAGGGGAGCCAGGGCCAGGGTCGGCCCGGCCACCAGCAGCCCGAACACCGGGCCGGCGAGGCACAGCACCGCCGCCGGGTTCAACAGCAGCCAGCCCATCTCGCGGCGGACCGCCGGATCCCGCAGGGCGCACTGCACGGTCTGGACCAGGGACGCCATGCCCTGAGCGCGGTGGTAGGAGTACCCCGTCCACCAGTGGCCCCGGTCGTCGAGCTCCAACGCGGGCCTGGCGAGACGGGCGGCGGAGATCCTCACCCCGTACCACCGCTCCACCTGCGACCGCGTCCAGTCCGCGTGCCGCCGGACGAACTGGGCGGCCAGCGCGAGCAGGGCGGCGACCGCCAGCACGAAACCCACCAGCACCCCGAGGTCCGTGGAGCCCACGGCACCCACCGCGGCCACCCCCACCAGGACCGACCCGAGCAGCGGGACCAGGAAGCCGGGCATCGCGGAGAGCACCAGCACGGCCAGCCGGCCCAACGCGTCCCCGCCGATACGCAGCCGCGATTCGATCACTGAGCGCGCCACGGCGCCGCTACCAGCCGGGTTGTCCACTGCTGCCACCTGATGACTCCTGAACTGAGGCGATCCACGCCGTCGTGCGGTGCACCCCCGCACCGCCGGCCCCGCCAGTCTCGCGCCAACCGGACCCCGACGGCACTGGCGGTCGCACCACGATCGGGGTGGACCTAGCACCACCCCCGGGCCTCGTGGCTGCTCCGGCCGCTCCTGCTGCTCCTGCTGGTCCCGCCGATCCCGCCGGATGCGGCCGGATGCGGCCGGATCAGGTCCGGGAACGCGAAAAGCCCCTCCCGGGTGACCCGGGAGG
>NZ_JBIURH010000036.1:0-71671 GCF_044740765.1 Kitasatospora sp. NPDC088346 | reverse complement strand
ACGTTCCGAACTCTAGCCGAGAGCCACTCCGAAAAGCGAATCCGACCGCAATCCATTAAAAACACGCACACCAATTCACACCGGGACGCGACAAAACACGGCCCAGCCGAATACAGAGGGTGTTTCAAGGGATTGGCCGCCCCGGGACCGTCCGCGTAGACACGTGTCCGGTGCTCCCAGCCGAGCGACTAGAGAACACTACGCCCATCCCCCGCGAGAGGCAAACTTCCGGTCCGCACCACCCAGTCGCAGCCGGCCCGGCCCCGCTCCACGTACTCGGCGTTGGGTCGGTCGTTGGCGGCGATCCGCAGCTCGGCGGCTTCGCGCGGGCCGCCGCCCCGCTGGTGACGGCTGAGGAGCCGTTCGGTGCGGACGGCCTCGTCCGCCTCGACGAACCACAGCTCGGCCATCAGCCGGCGGGCCGCCTGCCAGGGCTCGGCCGGAACCGCGAGGTAGTTGCCCTCGGTCACCACCAGGCGGGTGTGCGGGCGGACCACGTGGCGGGCGGCGACCGGTTCGTCCAGGGCCCGGTCGAAGTCCGGGACGAAGACGTCCCGGAACCGCTCGGTGGCCACCCGGTTCAGCAGGGCCAGGTAGCCCCAGGCGTCGAAGGTCTCCGGCGCCCCCTTGCGGGCCCGCAGGCCGAGGCGGTCGAGCTGCGGGTTGGAGAGGTGGAAGCCGTCGAGCGGGAGGTACGCCGCGGCGTCCGCCCCCTCCCGCCGGACCACCTCGGCGACCACGTGGCGGGCGAGGGTCGACTTGCCGGCGGCCGGCGGCCCGGCGATGCCGAGGACGGTACGGCCCTTCCGGCCGTCCCGGCCGTTCAACAGTCGCAGGGCCCGCTGCACTGCCGTCTCGAACGCTCGCTCCATGTCCGGCTCCGTCCCCAGGGGCGTCGTGGCGACGCCGTCGCCGTCGTCGTGCATGGGGCGCACCCTACTGACAGCCGCCACCGGTCCCGTTCACGGGCGGCGGCCCGGCAGCGGCCGCCCGGCGCCGGTGGGGTCGGCCGGTGCCAGCGCGGGTTCGTCCAGGGTGAGGGTGCCGGCGTCCGCGTCGAGGGTGGCGTGGACCCCGAGCGGGACGGTCAGGCTGCTCGGTCCGTGGCCGAAACCGAGCTCCCAGACGATCGGGACGCCCAGCGGAGCGAGGCGGTCGAGCATCACCTCCCGGACCCGTTCGGCCGGGCCGCAGCCCTGCCAGGAGCCGAGCGCGATGCCGGCCACGCCGTCCAGGGCGCCGGAGCGGAGCAGCTGGGTGAGGATGCGGTCCAGCCGGTACGGGTGCTCGTCGACGTCCTCCAGCAGCAGGACGGTGCCGGCGTACGAGGGGCGGGCGGTGGGGGTGCCGCGTTCGGCGGCCAGCCCGGCGGCATAGCCGCCGGCGGTGATGCCGCGGGCGCGACCGGCGACCAGCGTCCCGGCGGTGGGTGAGGTGAGGACCGTGGTGGTCTCGGGTCGGAAGAGCGTGCGGCGGAGGTGGTCGGCGGTCGGTCCGTCCGTGGTGAAGGCGGTGGCGGCGGCCATCGGGCCGTAGAGGGTGGGAACGTCCAGGTGGCGGGCGACGGCCTCGTGGAGCACGGTGGCGTCGCTGAAGCCGACCAGCACCTTGGGGGGTGCGGCACGCAGCGCGTCCCAGTCGACGAGGTCGACCATGCGCTGGGTGCCGTAGCCGCCGCGTATGCAGATCACGGCGGCCACCTCGGGGTCGAGCCAGGCCTGCTGGAAGTCGGCGGCGCGCTGGGCGTCGGTGCCCCCGAGGTGGCCGAGGGCGGGGTGGTGGGCCGCGTGGTGGGCGGCGGGGCGGACGTCGAGCCCCCAGGAGCGGAGGATCTCGGTGCCGGGTGCCAGCCGCTCCCGGTCGGTCGGTCCGCTCGGGGCGACCAGCGCCACCCGGTCGCCGGGGACCAGGTGGCGGGGCCGCCGGGAGGTCCGATCGCCGTGACGGTAAGGGGTCTGAGACATCGACAGGGCCTTTCGGACGGGCGGCTGGGCCGACCAAGTTATCCCCCGTGCGAGGTCAGACCGATCCCATCGCCGCCCGGACCTCGGCCAGCGTGGTGTCCGCGACGGCGTTGGCCCGCTCGCTGCCGGCCCGCAGGACCTGCCGGAGGTGGCCGCGGTCGGCGGCGAGCGCGGTGCGCCGGGCCCGCAGCGGGCGCAGGTGCTCGTTGACGGCCTCGGTGACGGCCGCCTTGAGCCGGGCCGCGCCGCCCGAGCCGATGTCCTCGGCCACGGCGTGCGGGTCGCGGTCCTGGCAGAGGGCGGCGAGCCGGAGCAGTCCGGAGACTTGGGGGCGCCGCTCGGGGTCGTAGCCGATCCGCCGGTCGGCGTCGGTGGTGGCGGCCCGGATCAGGCGGGCGGTCTCGTCCTCGGTGGCGCCGAGCGGGATGGCGTTGCCGCGGCTCTTGCTCATCTTGCCGCCGTCGGTGCCGGCCAGCAGCGGGGCCGGGGAGAGCAGCGCCTGCGGCTCGGGGAAGAGGTCGGTGCGGTAGCGGTCGTTGAAGCGCCGCGCGATGGTCCGGGTGACCTCCAGGTGCGGGAGCTGGTCCTGTCCGACCGGCACCAGGTCGGGCTTGCAGAAGAGGATGTCGGCGGCCTGGTGGACCGGGTAGGTGAACATCAGCCCGCTGACCGCGGCCTGCCGGGAGTGCGCGATCTCGTCCTTGACGGTGGGGTTGCGGCCGAGCTCGGCGACGCTGACCAGGCTGAGGAAGGGCAGCAGCAACTGGTTGAGGGCGGGGACGGAGCTGTGGGTGAAGACCGTGGCCCGCTCCGGGTCGATGCCGGCGGCGAGGTAGTCGAGGACGAGGTTCTCGGCGTGCACGGCGGGCCGGTCGGCGACGTCGCGGTCGGTCAGGACCTGGTAGTCGGCGATCACCAGGAACAGCTCCACGCCCGCGTCCTGGAGCCGGACGCGGTTCTGCAGGGTGCCGAAGTAGTGGCCGAGGTGGAGCGGGCCGGTGGGGCGGTCACCGGTCAGGACACGGTGGCGCTCGGGGTTGCGGCAGGCGGATTCGAGGGTGAGCACGGGGTTCTCCTACGGGATGGCTGCGGGTGCTGCCGTCCGCCGGGCCCGGGTCCGGCCGGAATCCGTGGAGGAGACGCGACAGGGCCGTCCGGACGGACGGCCCTGTGGTCCTGCGTGAGGGGTGGCCGTCCTAGGACGGCCACCAGCTCAGGCGGGACGAGAGGTGCGGGGGCTTCACGGTGCCGATGCTACGTCGCGGGCACGGTCCGGTGTCGAGGCGTTTTCGGTGCGGCGGCAGGACCGCCGGCCCGAGCCCGCCGGGTCGGCTCCGGCGCGGGGCACCGGGTTCGAGCGGCGGTTTCGAAACGTCAACGGGCCGGTGGGCCTTGGCCGCTCGTGCTCCGGTGGGGCAGGATCGACGCTGTCCAGTACACGGAGGGCCTCGCCACGATGACCACGCTCGACCGGACCAGCCCCGAACCGGCGCCGCCGGACCGGCCGCCGACCGATCCGTCGGATGCCGGCCCCGGCGAGCCCGCCCGCAGGAACGGTCCCACGAGCGAGATCGAGGAGCGGACGGCGGCCAAGCTGCTGAGCGCGCTCGGCGCCCGGCTGCGGACCGCGTACGAGCAGGGTGCCGAGCTCGACGAGCTGGCGGCCGCCAGTCACCAGTCCCTGCTGGCGGTGACCCGGCTGCTGGAGGCCGCCGGGGTCGACCTGACGCTGGGGCGCCCGACGCCGGTCCGTTCGGCGGTGCCGGCCGTGCCCGGCACCGGGACGGCGGCCGGTGGCCGCCAGCTGCGGCGGCTGCGCCGGCCCACGCCCTCGCGCCGGTTGAGCCGGATCCATCCTCAGCCGTACCCGCCGGAGGCCGACGGGTCGGCACCGGCCGTGGACGGCGCTTCGGTCGCCGGTGCCGCCGGGGCCTCCGGTGTCGAGGAGGCCGCCGGGGCCCCGGCGCCGGGAGCGCCGTTGGGGATCCTGATCGGCGCCTCCCCCACCCACCTGGAGGCCGCGGGCCAGCTGGGCGGCAGGCCGCCGCGGCGGGTGCCGGCCGAGTTGGTCCGGGCGGGGCGCGGCACCAGCCTGGTGGTGCTGCCCTCCTGGCGGCCGGCGATCGTGGTGTCGGTGCCGACCGAACGACTGCTGGTGTCGACCGGGTTGGCCTTCGAGCAGCTCGCCGGGGCACGGCTCTCGGTGCTGATCAATCCCGACGCCCTGCACGACCGCGAGCTCGACCTGCGGGACTGGCGGACCGAGGACCGTCGCTCCCGCGCGCGCTGACGCCGGGGTGGCGGGTGGCGGGTGGCTGGTGGCGGGTGCGCCGTCAGCGGCGCGGGCCGTTCGGCCGGTAACCGAGGTGGACGGGCGCCGTGGGCGCCGTCCCCGCGCACCAGTCCTCGCGGACGGCGTCCAGCAGGGCGGGCAGGTTCGGGGGCCAGAACGGGCCCGCGTGGGGCTCGGCCAGCTCGGCCGGGGTCCACCAGTGCCAGTCGAGGATCCGGTCCGCCCGGTGCACGGCGCGCAGGTCGCCGGTCGGCGGCCGGTACGGCCCGCGGCCGAGGTAGATGTGCTCGTGCTGGCGGACGGGCGTGCCGTGCCAGGTGAAGTCGTGCTCCCAGGTGCAGAGCAGCGGCCCGGGCCGCAGGTCCGTCCAGCCGGTCTCCTCGCCCAGCTCCCGGAGGGCGCCGTCGAGGGGCGACTCGCCCGCCTCCAGGCCACCGCCGGGCATGTTCCAGTGCACCCCGACCTCGCTGTTGTCGGACCGGAGCAGGAAGACCCGGCCGGCCGGGTCGATCACCGCCGTCCGCGCGGCCCGCCGGGGCCGGCGGGGCGGCGACGGCCTCACGGCCCGCCATCGGATACGCACCGGCCCACCCTGGCAGAGGCCCGGGCGGCTGTCGAGCCCGCCGGCTGCCCGCGGGGCACGGTCGGCCGGTGCTGAAATCACCCTGCTCACCGGCGTGTTCGCCGTACCCTGATCCGCATGCAGGCACCCTCGATCCTCTTCCCGGCCGACCCGCTCGCGCCCCGCCGCCCCGATCCGCACTACGTCCGGGAGGCGCGGCAGGTACGGGAGTTGGGGGCGGAGAGTGTCCTGGTGGATCACGACGCGCTGCTCGCGGGGGACGCCGAGCGGGCCGTCGGGCGGGTCCCGGCCGGGCAGGGCCCGCTCTGGTACCGGGGGTGGATGATGCCGGTCGCGGCGTACACCGCGCTCGGCGAGGCGCTGGCCGCCCGCGGGTGCTCCCTGCTGACCACCCCGGCCGGGTACGCGGACGCGCACCAACTACCGGGCTGGTACGAGGTGTTCGAAGGTGTCACGCCGGCGAGCACCTGGATCCCCGGTGGCGCGCCGGACGGCTCCGCGCTCGCGGCGGCGGCCGAACTGCTCGGCGGCAGCGGCCCGGCGGTGGTGAAGGACTACGTGAAGTCCCGCAAGCACGAGTGGGCGGAGGCCTGTTTCGTCCCGGACCTGGCGGATCCGGCGGGGCTGGCCCGGGTGGTCGCCCGCTTCGTCGAGCTGCAGGGCGAGTACCTGGCGGGCGGCGTGGTGCTGCGGCGGTACGAGGAGTTCGTGCGCGACGAGGCCGGCCGGGCGGTGGAGGCCCGGGTCTGGTGGATGGACGGGGAGCCGGTACTCGTCGGCCCGCACCCGGACGTCCCGGAGCTGGATCCGGATCCGGACCTGTCCGGGGTGCGGCCGCTGGTGCGCAGGCTGGGCTGCCGGTTCATCACGACCGACCTGGCGTTGCGCGCCGACGGCGGCGGCTGGCGGGTCGTCGAGGTGGGCGACGGGCAGGTCAGCGACCTGCCGAAGGGCGTCCGCCCGGAGTCGCTGCTGACCTCGCTGATCGCCGTCTGACCGCGACCGGGCCCTTCCCCGAGGCCCGGTGCACACCCAATCGGGAGCGCACCGGCCCGGGAGCACACCAGCGCGGGAACGCACCCGCTCGGGGCACGTTCCCGCGCTGGTGTGCTCAGCTCCCGACCGGCGCCGGGTGGCCGTCCGCGACGAAGGCCTCCCAGAGCCGGGTGTAGGTCCCGTTCAGCGCCAGCAGCTCGCCGTGGGTGCCGTCCTCGACCACCCGGCCGCGGTCCAGCACCACCACCCGGTCGGCCCGCTCGGCCGTGCTGAGCCGGTGGGCGATGACCAGCGTGGTGCGTCCGCCGCTGAGCCGCTCGGCGGCGCGGTTGACGGTGGCCTCGGTGGCCAGGTCGAGCGCGGCGGTCGCCTCGTCGAGGAGCAGCAGGTCCGGGTCGACCAGTTCGGCCCGGGCCAGCGCGATCAGCTGGCGCTGGCCGGCCGACAGGTTGCGGCCGCGGCCGGCGATCGGGTGCCGGTAGCCGCCGGGCAGCCGGGTGATCATGTCGTGCGCGCCGACCGCCCGGGCCGCCGCCTCGACCTCCGCGGCCGTGGCGCCGGGCCGGCCGTAGGCGATGGACTCGTGGACGGTGCCGGCGAACAGGTAGGCCTCCTGCGGGACCACGCCCAGCCGGTGCCGGTACTGCGCCAGGTCGTACGCGGTGACGTCGGTCCCGTCGATGCGCACCGTGCCAGCGGTCGCGTCGTAGAACCGGGCCACCAGCTTGACCAGGGTGGACTTGCCCGCCCCGGTCTCGCCGACCAGGGCGACGGTCTGCCCCGCGGGGATCCGCAGGTCGATCCCGGAGAGGACATCGGGGTTGCCCTCGCCGCCGCCGTTGTAGGCGAAGCTGACGCCCTCGAACTCGACCTCGCCGCGCAGTTCCCCGATCGGGACGGGGCGCTCGGCCTGCGGGGTGCTGGTCGGGGTGCGCAGCAGGTCCCGGATCCGGCCGAGGCCGACGGCGGCCTGCTGGTAGCCGTCGAAGACCTGGGAGAGCTGGTTGACCGGGGCGAAGAACAGGTCGATGTAGAGCAGGTACGCCACCAGCGCGCCGATGGTCAGGGTGCCGGACTCGACCCGGGACGCCCCGACGATCAGGACCAGGGCGGCCGCGACGCTGGAGAGGAACTGGACGAACGGGAAGTACAGCGAGATGTACAGCTGCGCCCGGGCCCGGGCGTCGCGGTAGGCGAGCCCGTTGGCGACGAAGCGGTCGGTGTTGAGGTCCTGGCGGCGGAAGGCCTGGACGATCCGCATGCCCGCGACGTTCTCCTGGAGATCGGCGTTGACGGTGCTGATCAGGTCGCGGGAGATCTGGTACTGCGCCGCGGACTTCCTGCGGAACACCAGCGTGGCCACCACCAGCAGCGGCAGCACGGCGAAGACCGCCAGGGCCAGACCGGCGTCGATGATCAGCAGGGCGGCGAAGATCCCGAAGAAGGTCAGCAGGCTGACCACCGCGGTGACCACGCCGGTCTGCAGGAAGGTCGAGATCGAGTCGACGTCGGTGGTCATCCGGGTCATGATCCGGCCGGCCAGCTCGCGCTCGTAGTAGTCGAGGCCGAGCCGGTTGAGGTGCGCGAAGATCTTCAGGCGCAGGGTGTAGAGGACGCGTTCGCCGGTCCGCCCGGAGACCCGGGTCTCGGCGCTCTGCACCAGCCAGTCGAGGAGCACGATCCCCAGCGCGGCCAGCGCGGCCACCGTGACGCCGGCCATCGCGGCCTTGCTGACGCCGTCGTCGATGCCGTGCCGGATCAGGACCGGCACGGCCAGGCCCGCGGCGGTGTCGAGGGCGACCAGCAGCAGGGCGAGGGCCAGCGGGCGCCGGAACGGGGCCAGCAGACGGCGGAGGCTGAAGTCCGGGTCACCGGCCTCGGCGGTCTCCACCGGGATGTCCGGGGAGTCTGCGGCGGGCGGCAGGGCCGCGACCTTGGCGAGCAGGTCGGGCGCCGCACCGGCGGAGGCCGGGGCGGGGGCGGGGCTCTGCGCGGACGCCGTGGCCTGCGGGGCGGCGGCGTTCGGGGCGGCTTCGCCCGGGGTGGTGCTGCTCGGGGTGGTGCTGCTCGGGTCCGGGGTCTGCTCGGAGGACTCCGGGGGTTCCGGCTGCGCGAGGGCGTCCGGATCGGTGATGAGGGCCCGGTAGAGCGGACATCGGGCCTCCAGCTCCTCGTGGGTGCCGAGGTCGACCAGCCGGCCGCGTTCCAGGACGGCGATCCGGTCGGCCAGCTGGAGGGTGGACCTGCGGTGGGCGATCAGCAGGGTGGTGCGGCCCGCCATCACGCTGCGGAGCGCCTCGTGGATCTCCGCCTCCACCCGCGGGTCGACGGCCGAGGTGGCGTCGTCGAGCAGCAGGACCCGAGGGTCGGTGAGGATGGCGCGGGCCAGCGCGATCCGCTGGCGCTGCCCGCCGGACAGGGTGAGGCCCTGCTCGCCGACCTTGGTGTCGTAACCGTCCGGGAGCTCACGGACGAAGCCGTCGGCCTGGGCGGCGACGGCGGCGGCCGTGATCTGCTCCTCGGTGGCCTCGGGGTGTCCGTACGCGATGTTGGTGCGCACGGTGTCGGAGAAGAGGAAGCTGTCCTCGGGCACGATGCCGACGGTGGCGCGGACCGAGTCGAGGGTGAGTTCCCGCAGGTCGTGGCCGTAGAGGCGGATCACGCCCGCGGTCGGGTCGTAGAACCGCGGGACGAGCTGGGCGACGGTGGACTTGCCCGAGCCGGAGGCCCCCACCAGGGCGACCGTCTCGCCGGGCGCGATCCGCAGGTCGAGCCGGTGCAGGACGGGGTCGGCGTGGCGGGCGCCGGTGTCGCGGTCGGCGTCCTGGCGGGTGTCGGCGTCGTGCTCGGCGTCGCGGTCGGCGTCTTGGCCGGTGTCGGCGTCGCGGTCGGTGTCGTGGCGGGTGTCGGCGTCGCGGTCGGTGTCGTGGTCCCGGTAGTGGAAGTCCACGCCGGCCAGTTCCAGCGCGGGTGTGCCCGGCGAGGCCGTGGCGGGGTCGAGCGGGTGGGCGTCCGGGCGCTCCTTGATCCGCGGCTGCTGGTCGACCAGTTGCAGGACCCGCTCGACGCCGGCCCTGGCCTGCTGGCCGACGGTGATCACCATGGCGAGCATCCGGACCGGGCCGGTCAGCTGGGCGACGTAGGTGGAGAAGGCCACGAAGGTGCCGAGCGACACGCTGCCGCGCACCGCCAGCCAGCCGCCCAGCGCGAGCACGGCCACCTGGGCAAGGGCGGGGACGGCCTGCATGGCCGGGGTGTAGCGGCTGTTCAGGCGGATCGAGCGGAGCCGGGCGGCGTACAGGCCACGCGAGACGCGTTCGAGCTTGGTCCGTTCCTGGGCCTCCTGGCCGAAGCCCTTCACCACCCGGACCCCGCCGACGGCGGCGTCCACCACGCCGGCGACGGCGGCCGCCTCCTGCTGGGCGGCCCAGGTGGCGGGGAACAGCCGCTTGCGGCTGAGGGTGCTCAGCCACCACAGCACCGGGCCCATCACCAGGGCGATCAGGGTGAGCGGCGGGGAGAGCCAGAGCATGACGCCGAGGGACATCCCGAACATCAGCAGGTAGCCGGTCATCATCGGCAGCATCGAGAGCAGGCCGTTGACCAGTTGGAGGTCGGAGGTGGCCCGGCCGACCACCTGGCCGGTGTCGAGCCTGTCCTGCCGGTCACCGTCCAACCGGGTGAGGGAGCGGAACAGGTCGGCCCGCATGTCGTGCTGGACGTCGAGGGCGAGCTGTCCGCCGTAGTAGCGCCGGACCTGGGTGCAGCCGAAGACCAGCAGCGCGGCCACCACCAGGACGATCGCCCAGGGGGCGAGCGAACGGGTGTGCGCGGTGATCACGTCGTCGATGATCAGCTTGGTGATCAACGGGACGACGGAGGTGACCGCCATCCCGAAGAGCGAGGCCCCGAAGGCCAGCAGCACGTTGCGGCGGTAGCGCCAGCAGTAGCCGCTGAGCCTGCGCAGCCAGCCCGCGCCGGGGGTGTCGGTGGTGTCCGGGTCCGGACCTGCGGCAGGCGCCGGCTGCCCGGCGGCGGCGGTCGACGCGGTCGGCGCGGTGGGCTCGTGGCCGTCTCCGCCGGTGCGGTCGGTTCTGCCGTTCCGCCGGGATAGCTCCGCGGTGGAACCTTGATTCTCAGACATATTTAGGGATGCTAACCATTCGCAGGTGGGGCGTCCATCGCCCTCGAACGGGATGGACGGACGGCAGGCTCAACGACCGGCGGCCGCCGTTCCTTCCCGCCCTCCCACCATGCCCCGGCCGCCCGGCGCGCCGCACCGGACGCGCGCCCCGCGCGGCTCGACCGTTGGACCTACGCCCGACGGCGGACCGGCACCGGAGCGGCCCGATCAGCCGGCCGCGCCGCCCGGGGCCGAGCCCTTCGTGGCTGAGCCGTTCGAGGCCGAGCCGTTCGGGGTGGCGCCGTCCCGGGCCGAGCCGTTCGGGACACCGTCCGCGGCCGCGGCGGCCGCGAAGGCGCCCTGGGCCAGGCTGTGCAGCAGGGCGGCCATGCCGTCCCGCGGCAGGCCGGAGCGTTCGGCGCGCTCGGGCTGGGCCGGGCCGGAGCCCGCGCTGTGCGGGGTGGAGTTCAGCAGCCCGAAGACGGCGTGCACGGCGGCCCGGGCCCGCTGCTCGGACGCGGCGGCCGCCAGTCCCGGGAACGCCTCCCGGACGATCTCGACCCACAGCTCGACGTACTTGCGCTGGAGGCGGCGGACCCGCCGCCGGTCGTCCTCCTTGAGGTGCAGCAGCTCGCGATCGTGCAGGGTGATCAGGTCGGGGTCGTCGAGGGCGAAGTCGACGTGGCCCGAGATCAGGGCGTCCAGTGCGGCCGCCGGGCCGTCGGCCTCGCCCGCCCGGCGGCGGCCCTCGTCCAGCAGCCGCTCGCTGATCCCGACCAGCAGGTCGGCGAGCATGGCGTCCTTGCCCGCGAAGTGGCGGTAGAGACCGGGACCGCTGATCCCCACGGCCTTGCCGATCTCGTCCACCCCGACCCCGAGGAAGCCGCGGGCCGCGAACAGCCGGGCGGCCTCCTTGCGGATCTGATCGCGACGGGGGAGCCCGGAGGCGGCTGGGGCGTTCGACATGCCGCCCATCGTAGACAGCCGGGTTATCGCCCGTTAACCTGGCGGCAGGAGTTAACGGTCATTAACGTGGGGGCGCGGGCACCTCCGTCCCGCCCACCTCTTCGGCTCCGAGGGCAAGGGAGCTCTTGGGATGTCCCTCTCAACCTTTGGATCGTCGGCCGGGTTCGCGGCCGGGTTCGCCCCCGGTGGGGCCGGCGGTCCGCTCGGCGACGCGGCCGGTGGCCCGGCCGGCGCGGTCCGCAGCACCGGCGCCGCCGCCGCGCCCGCCCCCCGGCTGGAGAGCGCGGTGGACACCGGCTCGCCCGCCTACCGGGCGAACGTCGAGGCGCACCGGGAGCTGGTCGCGGAGCTCCGCGCGAAACTCGCCGCGGCCGCCCTCGGCGGCGGCGAGAAGGCCCGGGCCCGGCACACGGCCCGCGGCAAGCTGCTGCCCCGCGAGCGGGTGGACGCGCTGCTCGACCCCGGCTCCCCGTTCCTGGAGCTCTGCCCGCTGGCGGCCGACGGCCTGTACGACGGTGCCGCGCCGGCCGCCGGCGTGATCGCCGGGATCGGGCGGGTGGCCGGCCGCGAGGTCGTGGTGGTCGCCAACGACGCCACGGTCAAGGGCGGCACCTACTACCCGATGACGGTCAAGAAGCACCTGCGCGCGCAGGAGGTGGCCCTGGAGAACCGGCTGCCCTGCATCTACCTGGTCGACTCCGGCGGCGCCTTCCTGCCGATGCAGGACGAGGTCTTCCCGGACCGCGACCACTTCGGGCGGATCTTCTACAACCAGGCCCGCCTGTCGGCCGCCGGCATCCCGCAGATCGCGGCCGTGCTCGGCTCGTGCACCGCCGGTGGCGCCTACGTCCCGGCGATGAGCGACCAGGCGGTGATCGTCCGCAACCAGGGCACCATCTTCCTCGGCGGCCCGCCGCTGGTGAAGGCGGCGACCGGCGAGGTCGTCACAGCCGAGGAGCTGGGCGGCGGCGACCTGCACTCCCGGACGTCCGGGGTCACCGACCACCTGGCCGAGGACGACCCGCACGCGCTGTCCATCGTCCGCACCATCGTCGCCGGTCTCGGGCCGCGCACCGCGCAGCCCTGGCCGCTCGCGCCGGTGGAGCCCCCGGCGGTCGACCCGGCCGGGCTGTACGGCGCGGTCCCGGTCGACCCGCGCACGCCGTACGACGTCCGCGAGGTGATCGCCCGCCTGGTCGACGGCAGCCGGTTCGCGGAGTTCAAGGCCGAGTACGGGAACACCCTGGTGACCGGCTTCGCCCGGATCCACGGTCACCCGGTCGGCATCGTGGCCAACAACGGCGTGCTGTTCGCCGAATCGGCCCTCAAGGGCGCCCACTTCGTCGAGCTGTGCGACCAGCGCGGCATCCCGCTGCTCTTCCTGCAGAACATCACCGGCTTCATGGTCGGCCGCCAGTACGAGGCCGGCGGGATCGCCAAGCACGGGGCGAAGATGGTCACCGCGGTCGCCTGCACCCGGGTGCCGAAGCTGACCGTGGTGATCGGCGGCTCCTACGGCGCCGGGAACTACTCGATGTGCGGCCGGGCCTACTCGCCGCGCTTCCTGTGGATGTGGCCGGGCGCGAAGATCTCCGTGATGGGCGGCGAGCAGGCGGCCTCCGTCCTCGCCACCGTCCGCCGGGACCAGTTCGAGGCCCGGGGCGAGGACTGGCCCGCCGAGGCGGAGGACGAGTTCAAGCGCCCCGTCCGGGAGCAGTACGAGCGCCAGGGCAACGCCTACTACGCCACGGCCCGGCTCTGGGACGACGGCGTGATCGACCCCCTGGACACCCGTACCGCGCTCGGCCTCGCACTCACCGCCTGCGCCAACGCGCCGCTGGCCGAACCCCGGCCGTACGGCGTCTTCCGGATGTGAGCCACGGCCGACCGTGGCCGTCCCGACCCGGCCGCCACACCCCCGGCGGCTCTCCTCGACCAGGAGGAACACCTCCCATGTTCGACACCGTCCTCGTCGCCAACCGGGGTGAGATCGCCCTCCGGGTGATCCGCACCCTGCGGCGACTCGGCGTCCGGTCGGTCGCGGTCCACAGCGACGCGGACGCCGACGCCCCGCACGTGCGCGCCGCCGACGTGGCCGTCCGCCTCGGTCCCGAGGGCCACAGCGACAGCTCGGCCGCCGAGACCTACCTGCGCACCGACCAGATCCTGGCCGCCGCCCGCCGGACCGGCGCCCAGGCCGTCCACCCCGGCTACGGCTTCCTGGCCGAGAACCCGGCCTTCGCGCGGGCCTGCGCCGAGGCCGGGCTGGCCTTCATCGGCCCCCCGCCGGGCGCGGTGGAGCTGATGGGCGACAAGATCAACGCCAAGGAGGCCGTCCGGGTGGCGGGCGTGCCCGTGGTGCCGGGCAGCCGTGGCGGCTCTCCCTCCGACGAGGACCTCACCCGCGCGGCCGCCGAGATCGGCTTCCCGGTCCTGCTCAAGCCGTCCGCCGGTGGCGGCGGCAAGGGCATGCGGCTGGTCCGCGACCCGGCCGAGCTGCCGGCCGAGCTGGCGGCCGCCCGCCGGGTGGCCCGGACGGCGTTCGGCGACGACACCCTGCTGCTGGAGCGCTGGGTCGACCGGCCGCGGCACATCGAGGTCCAGGTCCTGGCCGACACCCACGGCCGGACCGTGCACCTCGGCGAGCGCGAGTGCAGCCTGCAGCGCCGCCACCAGAAGCTGATCGAAGAGGCTCCCTCCGTCCTGCTGAACGCCGAGACCCGGGCCGCCATGGGCGAGGCCGCCGTCCGTGCGGCCGAGGCCTGCGGCTACACCGGCGCCGGCACGGTGGAGTTCATCGTGCCCGGCCTCGACCCGGACCAGCCCGTCCCCGACGGGGTCCTGGACTTCTTCTTCATGGAGATGAACACCCGCCTCCAGGTGGAACACCCCGTCACCGAGCTGGCCATCGCCGTGGGGGCGGACACCGCGGACCCGCGGCGACTCGACCTGGTCGAGTGGCAGGTCCGGGTCGCCGCCGGCGAGCCCCTGCCGTACGAGCAGTCGGACATCTCCTTCCTGGGCCACGCCATCGAGGCCCGGATCTGCGCCGAGGACCCGGACCGGGACTTCCTGCCCACCGGTGGCCGGATCCTGCACCTGGCCGAGCCCACCGGCGAAGGCATCCGGGTGGACAGCGGCGTCGCCGCCGGTACCGAGATCGGCAGCCTGTACGACCCCATGCTGGCGAAGGTCATCGCGTACGGGCCCGACCGCCCGACCGCGCTCCGCCGGCTGCGGGCCGCCCTCGCGGACACCGACATCCTCGGCGTGACCACCAACACCGGATTCCTCCGGCGGCTGCTGGCCCACCCCGAGGTCGCCGCGGGCCGGCTCGACACCGGCCTGGTCGAACGGACCGTCCAGCAGACCCCCGTCCTTCTGGCCTCGCCGTTCGTCCACACCGATGCCGACGCCGGTGAAGGTGACGCCGGTGAGGGTGACCGTGCAGCCGGGGCGCCCACCGCGAGCGCCACGGATGCCGAGGCCTCCGCCACCGAACTGGCCCACTTCGCCGCCGCACTGGCCCGGCAACTGGACCTCGCCCCCGCCGCCGCCCCCGGCGGCTGGGCCGATCCGTTCTCCCTCCCGTCCGGCTGGCGCCTCGGCGGCGAGGCCGCCTGGACGACCCACCACCTCCGTCTGCCGGGCCGCGCCCCCGTCACCGTACGGGTACGTCCCAGCACGACCGGAAGCGTTGCACACGGCACTGACAATCCCTCGGGGACCGGCCCCGACCTGCAGGTCCGGCTCGGCGACGGCCCCGTCCGCCGGGCCCGGGTGTCCCGGTCCGGGCACCGGCTCCAGCTCACCGTCGACGGCCTGCAGACGACCTTCGCCCACACCACCGACGACGCCCCCTTCCAGCCGGTCCACTGGCTGGGCCTGGACGGCGACGCCCTGGCGGTGCACCCCTACGACCCGGTGGCCGAGCGCACCGCCGCCGGCGCCGCGCAGCACGGCGCCCTCACCGCCCCGATGCCCGGCACCGTGACGGTGGTCAAGGCCTCCGTCGGCGAGCAGGTCAAGCGCGGACAGGCCCTGCTGGTCCTGGAGGCCATGAAGATGGAACACGTGATCGCCGCGCCGTACGACGGCACGGTCAGCGAACTCCGCGCCACCGCCGGCAGCACCGTCGCCATGGACGAACTGCTGGCCGTGGTGACGGCTCCCGAGGACGCCGCCGCACCGGCGGAGGTGGCACCGTGACCGCCGCACAGCAGCCGGGTGGCACCCCGGCGGGCGACGGCGCCGGCGGCACCGCCGGGGCCGAGCCCGGCGTCCTCGAACTCGGGCTGCCCGACCCGGTCGCGGACCCGACGCTGCCGGCCCGGGTGCGCATCCACGAGGTGGGACCGCGCGACGGCCTGCAGAACGAGAGCGCGCTGGTTCCCGTCGAGGTGAAGGCGGAGTTCATCACCCGGCTCGCGGCCGCCGGGCTGCGCACCGTCGAGGCCACCAGCTTCGTCCACCCCAAGTGGGTGCCCCAACTGGCCGACGCGGAGCAGCTGATGCCGGAGCTGGCCGGTCTGCCCGGGCTGCACCCGGGTCTGCGGCTGCCGGTCCTGGTGCCCAACGAACGCGGCCTGGACCGGGCGCTCGCGCACCACGCCACCGACATCGCGGTCTTCGCCAGCGCCACCGAGACCTTCGCCCGCCGCAACCTCAACCGGTCCGCGGACGAGGCGATGGCCATGTTCCGGCCGGTGGTCGAGCGGGCCGGCGCGGCCGGGGTCCCCGTCCGCGGCTACCTCTCGATGTGCTTCGGCGACCCGTGGGAGGGGCCGGTGAGCCCCGCCCAGGTCGTCCACCACGGCCTGCAACTGCTCGACATGGGCTGCAGCGAGCTCAGCCTCGGCGACACCATCGGCGTGGCCACCCCGGGCCAGGTGACCGGCCTGTTGGCCGAGTTCGTGCGGGCCGGCGTCCCGGTCGACCGGCTCGCCGTGCACTTCCACGACACCTACGGCCAGGCCCTGGCCAACACGCTGGCCGCGCTGCGCGGCGGGGTGAGCGTGGTGGACGCCTCGGCCGGCGGCCTCGGCGGCTGCCCGTACGCGAAGAGCGCCACCGGGAACCTCGCCACCGAGGACCTGGTCTGGATGCTGCACGGCCTCGGCATCGACACCGGCGTCGACCTGGCCGCCCTGGTCGCCACCAGCGGCTGGATGGCCCGGCAACTGGGCCGGCCCAGCCCGTCCCGGACGGTCCGGGCCCTGCTCGGCCCGTCCGACTGAACCACCGCCGGTGCGCGGCGGGCGGCCACCCGCGCCGGCCCGCCGCGCACCGGACGAACCGGGCCACCGCCCGGCTCGGCGCGTCCGACGGGCGACCCCGTCGTCCGCCCGAAGGCCGACGGACCCGACCGGGCCGGACCGGTCCCGGTCAGGACCCTCGGACCACCCACCGAAACTCCCTCACCTCGGCCGCACCGGCCCGATCCCAGGAGGATCCCCATGCTCGACCACCGGTTGGACAACGAGTACGAGCAACTCCGCCGCACCGTCGCCGAATTCGCCCAGGACGTGGTCGCGCCGAAGATCGGCGAGTTCTACGAGCAGGGCGAGTTCCCGTACGAGATCGTCCGGGAGATGGGGCGGATGGGCCTGTTCGGCCTGCCGTTCCCGGAGGAGTACGGCGGCATGGGCGGTGACTACTTCGCGCTCTGCCTCGTGCTGGAGGAACTGGCCCGGGTCGACTCCTCGGTGGCCATCACGCTGGAGGCCGCGGTCTCGCTCGGCGCGATGCCGATCTACCGCTTCGGCACCGAGGAGCAGAAGCGCACCTGGCTGCCCCGGCTGACCTCGGGCGAGATGCTCGGGGCCTTCGGCCTGACCGAGCCCGAGGGTGGCACGGACGCCGGCGCGACCCGCACCACGGCCCGCTTCGACGAGGCCACCAACGAGTGGGTGATCAACGGCACCAAGTGCTTCATCACCAACTCGGGTACCGAGATCACCGGCCTGGTCACGGTGACCGCCCTGACCGAACCGATCGCTCGTTCGAGTGAAGGTGGCGCAGATCCCTCGCCCACCCGCGAAATCTCGTCCATCATCGTGCCCACTGGAACTCCGGGGTTCCAGGTGTCCAAGAAGTACTCCAAGGTCGGGTGGAACGCCTCCGACACCCGCGAACTGTCCTTCACCGACTGCCGTGTCCCCGCCGAGAACATGCTCGGCCCCCGTGGCCGAGGCTACGCACAGTTCCTGCGGATCCTCGACGAGGGCCGCATCGCCATCGCAGCGCTGTCCACCGGCCTGGCCCAGGGCTGCGTCGACCAGTCACTCACCTACGCCGAGACCCGCCGCGCCTTCGGGCGGCAGATCGGCGCCAACCAGGTCATCCAGTTCAAGCTCGCCGACATGGAGATGCGCGCCCACACCGCCCGCCTGGCCTGGCGGGACGCCGCCTCCCGGCTGCTGCACGACGAGCCGTTCAAGAAGGAGGCTGCGATCGCCAAGCTGTACGCGTCCGAGGCCGCCGTCGACAACGCCCGCGAGGCCACCCAGATCCACGGCGGCTACGGCTTCATGAACGAGTTCCCGGTCGCCAGGTTCTGGCGCGACTCCAAGATCCTGGAGATCGGCGAGGGCACCTCCGAGGTGCAGCGCATGCTCATCGCGCGCGAGTTGGGCATGACGTACTGACGGAGCACTACCCCCTCCCGTCGGGCCGGCGTCTCGTACGCCGCCCGGCGGGGCACCATCACGGCGTCGCCGTACGCGGCTGTGCGCAGCTGTGCGTGGATGTACGCGGCCGTACGTGGAGTGCACACCGCCGGGCGCGGCCCTGCGTCCCCGTGCGCCTCAGTACGCCTCCGTGCCGCGGGAGCGGCGCCGAGGCGGGACCCGCTGCCGGGACGGCCCCGGGACAGACCCGGAACGGGACCCGGACGACAACCGAGAGCGACTGACGACCCCTCAGGGGATCACGATGACCGGCCGGTTGGCGCGGCGCGCCAGGCGGCTGGACACCGAGCCGAAGAGCTTGCCCAACAGACCGTGGGTGCTGCCCACCACGATCGCGTCCGCGGCGTACTCCCGCCCGACCTCCTCGATCTCATGACAGATGTCCCCGCCCCGCTCCACCAGGATCCAGGGAACTCCGGCCAGGAAGTCGGCGCAGGCGAGTTCCAGGCCGAGGATCTCGGTGCGATGGTCGGGAAGGTCCACGAACACCGGCGGCTCGCACCCCGCCCAGACGGTGGCCGGCAGGCGGTTGGCCACGTGCACGATCACCAGCCCGCACTGGGAACGGCGGGCCATCCCGACCGCGTACGCCAGGGCCCGCTCACTCGACAGTGAGCCGTCGAAGCCGACCACCACACCGTGCTGGAAGGCCGGGTCGCACTCCCGGACGGGCTGTTCCTGGAGCCCGAAGCCCTCGTCCGCCCCCTCCCCGAGGCCGTCGCCCAGGCCTTCGGGGCCCTCGGTCGACCCCGTACCGACCCGGCGGCCCGGCAGCGGGCCACCGTCGCCGGCCGACCGGCCGTCCCCGGCGCCGTCCCGGTGCGCGGCCTCGGCGGCGGGCAGCGCACTCCCGTACCGGGGATCCGGGCGGTACGGGGGCCGGGCACCGCCCGAGGAGTGCAGCCGAGAGCCCGGGGGCTGCGGGCGGCCGAGGCGGGCGAACGCGCCCAGCAGGCCGGGAAGCGCCCAGCGGGAGGCCCGGGAACGGGTCACGGAGCCGTCGACCCGTCGCGAGGGGAGGTCCGCCTGGGCGGATCGGGGAGGCTCAAAACCAACCATGGCTCAAAGCTCTTCAGACTGAGGCGGGCCGACAGGAGGGGAAGGGGCTTCCCCGGTAACAGGCACACTCCGCGGCACCGGGCCGATCCATGCCGAGCACCACTGAATGCGACCTGTTCCTTTCAGAGTACGACGAGCCGGGGCCCCCGCCCAGCAGCAGAGCCTCCCGGGACTGCGACCGTCCCGCCGTCGGCGGGAGCACGCCGAGCCGTCCGCGCCCCCTTTCGCCGGCGAACCGACGGGTCCGTCCGGGCCCTACCGGAGAGAAGGTTCCCTGGAGCTTGACCGACCGGGCCCCTGCGCGCAACAGGACATCCACACAACGTGATCCGACTGTCATCCCGTCGCGCCCTGTGGGCCCCTCCGATCACACCCGCCCCACCAGCCCCGGACCGTCGGCCTGATCCGGCCAATCCCCGGCATTTCGGGCCGCTGGTTGGCAATTGCCAGATGCATAGAGACCGCCGCTGGCAGCATGCTGGACATGCCGCTGCTCCTGTTCGATCTCGACAACACACTGCTTCCGAGGGACGCCGCCTACCGTGCCTGGGCACAGGACTTCCTGGCCGAGCACCGCCTGCCCGCCACCGACCTCCACTGGCTCTCCACCCTCGACGGCAGCGGCTATGTGCCCCGGAGCACCGTCCTGGGCGCCGCCAAACGCCGCTACGGCCTCGACCACTCCCTCGACTTCCTCCTCGCCCACTACCGCCGCGGGATCAACTCCCACATCGCCTGCCCCGACTCGCACGTCAAAGCCCTCCGCGCCGCCCGCTCCGCGGGCTGGACGCTCGGCATCGTGAGCAACGGGGGCACCCGCCCGCAGCTGGAGAAGATCCGCCGCACCGGCCTCGGCGCCCTGGTCGACGGCTGGGTGATCTCCGAGGAGGCCGACTGCGTCAAACCGGACCCGTTGATCTTCGAGATCGCCGCACAGCGCTGCGGCGTACCGCCCGGCCCCGGCTGGACGTCCCAGACCTGGATGGTCGGCGACCACGCCCCGGCGGACATCGCGGGCGCGGAGGCGACCGGGCTGCGCAGCGTCTGGCTGCACCACGACCGGCCGTGGAGCGAACCCGGCTACCGGCCCACCCTGAGCGCCCGCGGGCTGCCCGAGGCGGTCGGCATGGTCCTGACGGCACGCAACGCCCCCACCGCCGGGTCGCTGGGCGCTGGATCCCGGGGTGCAGGATCCCGGGGTGCCGGGTCGGTGGGTGCCGGATCGGTGGGCGGCAGTTCACCGAGGCGCCCCCGACTGCGGCGCCCGGCCGACCAGTTCGCCACCACGGCCCTCAAGGACCGGTCCACGGCGGTGACCTCGGCGTCCGCGGCGTCGGCGGTGGCGTCGGCCGGCACTGCTGCGGCTGCGGTCCCTCCCGGGGCCGGCGCTGCCGCGGCGGCCGGGCGCCGGGCCGGGCCGGGCGCGTTGTTCGTCAGGCCCGTGCCGGCGCAACCGGCAGCCTCGCTGGGAGCGTTCGCCTACCCCGCCGAGGGAGCGGGGGCGGGAGCGGGTACCGGCGTGGCCGCCGGGTAGCGCCACCAGCGGCTGACGCCGTGCTCCCGGAAGCCCAGCTTCCGGTACAGCGGCTCGCCGAGCAGGGTGGCCACCAGGGTCACGACCCGGTCCGGATAGGCCGTGAGCGCGTGCTCCAGGACGGCGCGGCCGGCGCCCTGGGAGCGGTACTCGGGCATGGTGGCCACCCAGTAGACGCCGACCGCCTCGCCGTCGTCGTACGTCAGACAGGCACTCGCCGGCTCCCCGTCGCGCCGGGCGAGCCAGGCCCGGAACCCGGACCGTTGCAGCAAGGCGGCCGGGAGCAGACCGCCCGGCCGCCAGGGCAGGTAGGCGGGCACGGGGAAGCCCTCCACGACCGTCCGCTCCACCAGGGCCAGGCCGTCGGCGTCCAGCACCTCGCAGGTCTCCGTCCCGGGGCGTGATCCCGCAGCGGTCGTCCCGCCCGCGCCGCCAACCCAGCCACTGTCGCCGCCGGCACTGCCACCGGTGCTGCCGGCACTGCCGCTGTTGCCACCGCCGGCAGCAACAGCGCCGTCGCGGTCGCCGTCGAGCAGTGGTTCGCGGGCCATCACCGCCATCCCGATGCCCGCCTCGAAGCCGACGCCCGAGAGATCGAGCCGGTTGTAGGGGTCCTCCACACAGACCTCGGCGTCCGGTCCCTCCCGGAACTGCGCCACCAACTGCGCCCGCAGGGCGGCGGGGTCGGCGTAGGGGCGGGTCACCACCACGCGGTCCGCCTCGGCTCGCGCCCCCGTCCCCCCGGCCTCCCCGGCTCGCCCGACGCACCGTGCGGCGGTGAAGTCCGGCCGCCGGATCTGCTCCCACCCGTTGGCCTCGGCCCGGGCCAGCAGGAACGCGGCGGCATTGTCGTTGGCCAGTTCGAGCCGGCGACGGATCTCCATGACCCGACCATAGTGCCGCGTATCGCGGCTCCCCCACCAAAGGGGCCGACCGCCGTGCCGGAGGCCTGGCGCAGCGTCATTCCGCGCCCTGCGCCGACCCGCAGCAGACAGCGCCCGCGCCGACGCCGTCCCCATCCGGTCCCCACGCCGTCCCCACCGTGCCCCGCATATCGGCCCCGGGCCGTCCCGCCGCGCGGGACAACCACCCGCCCCGGCGCTCGCGGGCAACCTCGCAGGCACCCGGCCCGGACCGGCCCGACGGCCCGTCATGGAGCCGATCCGTCACCGATCCCGACGGGCGGGCCACCGGCCGGCCACGCCCGGCCGCCCCTCAGCGCACGCCGCCGGCTGACGCAGGCCGACACGAGCCGTCCCGCGCCGTCCCACGCTGCCCCGGACCGTCGCACGCCGTGCTCGGAACCCCGGCCCGACATCGGCAGGACAAGGCTCGGGAGCGCGCGCGAGTGCCATGCGCGCCCCCGATTCTCACCGCCTGTTTTCGGTCAATCTGCGACCACCCCCTTTCGCTCGGGCAAAGCCGCAGTCCAAGGCGGTGACGGAGGGGCGGGAGTCCGCGACAGCCGGTGATCGGTCGTGCGACAACCAGCCAGCATTGCCCCCGCCCCCTTCACAGGGGGGTCGACGGGTGCCACGCTTCGTGATCGAATGCATCGCGCCAAATTGCCATGTCGACATAGCGTCGGATGGTGAACTTGTCACAACGGCAACGGTCCACCAAGTAGATTCGATCTTGGCGAACAGCGCGGCACCACCACACCACACCACCGAGGGGGCTGGAGCGCCTTGAGCAGGGTGAGCAGGAGCGACACGGGTCCTGACAGCGGCCGGCCGTCGACCAGTCTCCCGGGCCGTTCCGCCAGAGCGGGTGTGGCGAAGCCCGACCGGATCGCCCCGGGCGCGTCCGGCCACCCGAGCACCGGCCACCCGACGACCGGTCAGACCGGGCGCCGCGTTGCCGATCTCACCCCTCAGGCCGGCAGCACGGGCACCACGGGCACCACCGGCAACGCCGCCAGCGGGACCGGCCTGACGCGCGGCCAGTTCGCGATGGCCCAGGGACCCTCGGCCCCGTACGGCTCCCCCGCGTACTCCGCCGCCCGCAGCGCCACCGTCCACGGCCAGGCCCACCGCTCGCCGTCCCTCTCCGCGCCGCTCGGCCCGCTCGGGGCGGCCACCCCGGCGGCCCTGGCGGCCCCGGCCACCCCGATCTCCCAGGGCCCGACCTCCCAGAGCCCCACCGGTTTCCCCCCGTACCCGGCCTCCGCCGCCTCCGGTCCGGCCACGGCCTCGGTCTTCGGCTCCGGCCCGAGCGCGACCCCGGGCGCCGGTCAGGCGGCCCTCGCGGGCCCCGCGGGTCCCGGCAGCGCCGGCGCGACCCCTCTCAACGGGCCGGGCCAGGGCGTGCTGGCCGCGCCCGCGCCCCGCAAGCTGTCGGGCCGGCGCCGGCGCGAGACCGTAGCCGTCCTGATCTTCAGCGGTGCCCCCATCTTCGAGAGTTCGATCCCGCTCTCCGTCTTCGGCGTCGACCGCCAGGACGCCGGGGTGCCGCGCTACCGGCTGCTGGTCTGCGCGGGCGAGGAGGGCCCGCTCACCACCACCGGCGGCCTGACCCTGACCGCCCCCTACGGGCTGGAGGCGCTGGCCAGAGCGGGGACCATCGTCGTCCCCGCCTGGCGGTCGATCTCGCAGCCGCCGCCCGCCGAGGCGATCACCGCCCTGCGCAAGGCCCACCACGAGGGTGCCCGGATCATCGGCCTGTGCACCGGGGCCTTCGTCCTGGCCGCGGCCGGGCTGCTCGACGGGCGTCCCGCCACCACCCACTGGATGTACGCGCCGACGCTGGCGAAGCGCTACCCGCGCGTCCACGTCGACCCGCGCGAGCTGTTCGTGGACGACGGCGACGTCCTCACCTCGGCCGGTACGGCGGCCGGTATCGACCTCTGCCTGCACGTGGTGCGCAGCGACCACGGCACGGAGGCCGCGAACGCGCTGGCCCGCCGACTGGTGGTGCCCAACCGGCGCAGCGGCGGCGGACAGGCCCAGTACATCGATCAGTCTTTACCTGAAGAGATCGGCAACGACCCGCTGGCCGAGGTGGTCACCTGGGCGCTGGAGAACCTCAACCAGCAGTTCGACGTCGAAGTGCTGGCCGCCCGGGCGTACATGAGCCGGCGCACCTTCGACCGGCGGTTCCGCACGCTCACCGGCAGCGCACCGCTGCAGTGGCTGATCACGCAGCGCGTGCTCCAGGCCCAGCGGCTGCTGGAGACCTCGGACCTGTCGGTGGACGACGTCGCGCGGCGGTGCGGGTTCCGGTCGCCGGTGGCCCTGCGCGGCCACTTCCGGCGGCAGTTGGGGGTGTCCCCGGCGGCGTACCGGACCACCTACCGGGCCCGTCGGCCGGCGCCCGCCGCGATCGTTCCGTCACAGGCCCTGCCCGGCGAGCGCGCGCTCTCGGGCGAGCGGTCGGTGCACGGCCTGGCCACGGCGGGTGCACCCGGCCTGACGGGTGGTCCGGCGCTGTTCGGCGGCCACGGCAGCCATGGCGGTCACGGCGGGCACGGTGGCCACGGAGGCCCGGGCTCGGGCTCGGGCGGCTTCGCGGGCCCGGGCGCCGGCCCGGCGACCACCGGCGCGGCGCACGGCCCGTCGCAGTCGCACGGCGCCGCCACGGCGGCCGCGGGCCACACCTCGCCGCACCCGGCCGGGCACCAGGGCGGCTACCCCGGCCACCAGACCGGTCACCCCGGCGCGCCCGCGGGCGAGCGGGGCGGCCCGGTCGGAACGGTGGGCGGGCAACCCGGCCGCGGCCGGATCCGTCCGCTCGTCCCGCCGCAGCCTGGCCCGGCCCCGAGCCGTTCGGGGCGGCTGGTCGACCGGTCGCCCGACCGTCCGCTCGACCGCCAACCCGACCGGGGAGCCGGCCGTCCCGGCGGCGCCGACGGGCGGCCCGACCCCCGGTCGGCCGCGGGCCGCGATCGGTCGGGCAACGTGCGCGGCGGCCTGCGCGGCGACGACCTGCGCAGCGACGACCGGGCGGCCGTGGAGCACTCGGTGGCGGAGGAGGACCACGGCCAGCACGGGCCGAGCGCCCGCGGGCAGGGTCTGGGTCACCGTCCCGACGGCGGAGCCCGGGCGGCCGAGCCGCACCCGGACGACGCCGCTGCCGACGAGACCGTCCGCGAGGACGAACCGCAGGCCGACGGCGGCGAGCCGACGGCGGACGGGAGTCAGGTGCAGCACCCCCGCACGGCCCGACCGCTGTCCGCGTCGCGGGATCGCGCCGTAGGGTGAGTGGCGTGAATGACCGATTGGTATGGATCGACTGTGAAATGACCGGCCTCGACCTCGACCGGGACGCCCTGGTCGAGGTCGCCGCGCTGGTGACCGACTCCGAGCTGAACATCCTCGGCGAGGGCGTGGACGTGATCATCCGTCCGCCGGCCGAGGCGCTGGAGACCATGCCCGACGTGGTGCGCACCATGCACACCGCGTCCGGGCTGCTCACCGAGCTGGAGCAGGGCGTCACGCTGGCGGAGGCCGAGGAGCGGGTGCTCGCGTACATCCGCGAGTTCGTGCCCGAGGCGGGCAAGACGCCGCTGTGCGGCAACTCGGTCGCCACCGACCGCGGCTTCCTCTCCCGGGACATGCCCACGCTGGAGGGCTACCTCCACTACCGGATCGTGGACGTCTCCTCGATCAAGGAGCTGGCCCGCCGCTGGTATCCGCGTGCCTACTACAACAGCCCGCAGAAGGGCGGCAGCCACCGCGCCCTCGCGGACATCCGCGAGAGCATCGCCGAACTCCGCTACTACCGTGAGGCGGTGTTCGTCGAGCAGCCGGGCCCCGACACCGACACCGCGCGGGCCATCGCGACCAAGCACCAGCTGCCGACGCCCTGACCAGCCCTCTGATCGGGGCGGTGCTCGAAACCCTGGCGCGAGCACCCTCGCGGATCCTGTAGAGTTCTTCCTGTCGGAGCGGGAACGCCCCGGACAGATGGTGGGTGTAGCTCAGTTGGTAGAGCACCTGGTTGTGGTCCAGGTGGCCGCGGGTTCGAGTCCCGTCACTCACCCCATCACGCCGAAGGGCCCGATCTTCTCAGAAGATCGGGCCCTTCGGCTTTTCGCGTCCCGCCGCCGGACCGGCCGCACCCGCACCCGCACCCGCACCCGCACCCGCACCCGCCGACCCGACCGCGGGCACCCCCTCCCCGAACAAGCTACCCGCAAGTAACATTGCTGCCATGACCACACCTTCGATCGGGCAGCTGCTCGACTCCACCGTCCCCATGGCTCACACCCTCAAGATCGATTACCTGGAGACGACCCCCGAGCGGGCCGTGCTCCAGCTGCCCGACCAGCCCGCCTTCCACAACCACGTCGGCGGCCCGCACGCCGGCGCGATGTTCACCCTGGCCGAGTCCGCCAGCGGCTGCATCGTGCTCGCGGCCTTCGGGGACCAGCTCTCCCGGGCCGTGCCGCTCGCCGTCAACGCGGAGATCGAGTACAAGAAGCTCGCCATGGGCGTGGTGACCGCGACGGCCACCCTGGGCCGCCCGATCGCCGACGTGGTCGCCGAGCTCGACAAGGGTGAGCGCCCGGTGTTCCCCGTCACCGTGGAGATCACCCGCGCCGACGGCGGCGTCACCGGTGTGATGACCATCACCTGGACCCTGCGCCCCAACTCCTGAGCCCAGGGCCCTCCTGGCGCCCCCGACGGCCCGCCTTCGCCCGGCCGCGACCGTCGGGGGCCGCACACCGCCGCCGTACCGCGGCCGTACCGCCCCCGCACCACCCTGGGGCTGCCCCCACCGGCATCGCGCGCTGCCCCTCGGGCCTCCCCCTCGCACCGCCTCCCCCTCGCACCGCCTCGCGCCCGCCCGGCCCGCGCCGAGCCGTCGAGGCCCCACGTGCCGAGCCGTCGCGGCCTCCGCACCGAGCCGTCGGGGTCCCCGCACCGGCCTCCGCGGGCCGGCCCGGGCCCTCCCGGCCCCGGCCCGGCGGGTCCGGCCACCGCCGTCCTGATGCACCGGCAGCCGGAGTACGCCGCCTCCCCGGCCCGCCACCAGATCGGCCGGAAATCGCCCCTCCCGGGCGCCCCGGCGCCCGGGAGGGGCGGAACCCCTGCCGGACCGGCCCGGCGGCAGGAGGACGCGGCCGCCGGCGGCCGCCACCGGAGCCCCCGGCGATGACGGACAGTCACCGGGTGGCGTGACCTTCCCCGCGGTCCGGTCGTTCTCCCCTCACGTGCGAGCCAATCACGCGAACCCCCCGCCGCCCGCGGCCGACGGTGGCGCTCGCGCCGCCGGTTCCGGTGCCACCGGCCGACTGCCCAGGACCCGGACGCTGGCGGCCGGTGGCGCCGTGCTCGCCCAAGTCTGCGGGCTGGGGCTCGGGTTCGGCGCCGTGGCCCACGCCACCACCGGGGAGGTCGGCACCCGCCGCTCCCAGCACGCCGACGCCCCGGCCCCCGCCCCGAGCCTGCCGGACCGGGCGACGGACACCGTGACCCCCCTGCTGGAGCACGCCGCGGCGCCCGTGGACCGGGTGCTGCGGGAGCGGATCAGGACCGACGGGCTGCCGCTTCCCGGCCAGGCGGCGGCCGTCCCCGACGCGTTCGCGATCGCCGCCGTCCTGCTGCCCACCGTCCCGGCGCAGCCGCACGCCGACGGTCCGGTCCGCGCCTCGCGGTCGGGGCAGACCGCCACGGCCCGGGCCGACACGGACCCGGGCCGGGACGCGGAGCCGGAGGCGGCCGGTGCTCCGGACTCCCCCGCGCTCCCCGCACCGGCGGTCGACGAGGCCGCACTGATCACGGGCCCCGGGGTCCGGACGGCGTCCGGGCCGGCCCGGACGGTCGTCGCCCTCCCCCGGCAGGCCGCCGCCCCCGACGACCTGGACCGCGGGCCCACGGCGGACGAGCTGGCGCTCGCCGCGGCCGTCCCGCTCAGGGCGGACGGGACGGACGGCGGAACGGCCGTGCTGGTCCCGATCGCCGCCGGTCTGCTGCTGACCGGTGCGGCGGCCTACAAGCACCGGGGGCTCCCCCGCGGCCACTGAGCCGCCCGCCCACCGCGGCGCCCCGCCGGATCGGCTCCGGATCGGCTCCGGATCAGCGCGGGATCGGCGCCGATCAGCGCGGGATCACCGGAAGACTCCCGGGGGCGGCGCGGGCGAGGGCGCGGCGGTCGCGTCGGTGGCGGGAGCGGCCCCGGCCGTGAAGTCGACCAGCGACCGGCCGTGCTCGATCCGGCCGAGGCCGGCGTCGGAGGCCACCCGCCGGCCCAGTTCCGCCAGCGGCAGCGGCTGGTGAGCAGCCGCCAGGATGAGGTTGCCGAACCGCTTGCCCCGCAGCACCGCCGGGTCCGCGATCAGGCAGACCTCGGGGAAGACCGCGAGCAGGGTGGCGACCTGGCTCCGGGCGAAGGGCAGCGCGGAGCCGTCCGCGAGGTTGACGGCGAACCGGCCGGTGGGGGTGAGCGCCCTGGCGGCCAGCCGGGCGAACTCCACCGTGGCGCAGTGGGCGGGCACCCGCGCCCCCGCGAAGACGTCGGCGATGACGAGGTCCACCGAGCCCTCCGGGGTCCGTTCGAGCACCGCCCGGGCGTCCGCGCCGCGGACCTTGATCTGCCAGCCGCGCTCCAACGGCAGCTCGGCGCGGACCAGTTCGGTCAGCGCGGTGTCGATCTCGGCGACCTGCTGCCGCGACCGGGGGCGGGTGGCGGCGACGTAGCGGGCCAGGGTGAGTGCGCCGCCGCCCAGGTGCAGGACGCCGACGGGACGGCCGGGCGGGGCCGCGAGGTCGATCAGGTGGCCGAGCCTGCGCTGGTACTCGAACCCGAGGAAGGACGGGTCGTCCAGGTCGACCAGCGACTGCGGCGCGCCGTCGACCAGCAGTTGCCAGGCGCGGGGCCGGTCGCGGTCCGGCCGGAGCTCCGCCGCACCCGATCCCACCTCGCGGACCAGCGGGCCCTGGGTGTGCGTACGGCCACCGGGTGCACCGGTGGTGGTGGCCGGGTCGGCCTCGGATGGAGCCCTGCCGGCCCTGCTGCGTCCCATGGGGGAATTATCGCCGCAGGCCCCGCGGCCGTCAGAACGGCCCGAGGCCCGCCGCCGTCAGCGTGCAGGCCGCCTCGCACAGGGCGGAGCGCAGCACCCAGGCGTCGGTGGGCCGCGGCGAGGTGCCGGCGCCGGTCGGGGGCATCACCCAGCGGGGGTCGGTGGGGGCCGGCAGGACCGCCCCGGCGGTACAGGTGCTGCCGGGCAGGTGCCAGCCGGTGGCCGTGCCGGCCGGGACCAGGAAGGCGATCGCGGAGCCGCCCGCGGTCTGCAGCACCGCTCCGCAGGCGCGCCGCAGCCGGAGGATGTCCACGGTCTCCAGGCCGTGCCGGACGGAGACCGTCACCAGGTCGTAGCGCATGGTGGGGCGTACCGCGCCGGCTCCGCCCCCGCCGAGGGCGGAGGTCTCCGCGCCGGGCGCCTCGGGCAGGAGTGCGGGGGCGGCGGCGGGCAGGAACCACGGGGTGGCCGGACGTCGATGGTGCAGCGCTCGGATGGCCATGGGCACTCCTGTCACCTCGTCAGGTCGGGCGCCGGTCACTCGGTCGGGTGGGGGTGGGCGACGTGGCGTCCGCGTACCAGGAGAACGCGGGGTGGGCCGGGGAGGCCACGGGGTGGCGTACGGCGAGCCGTGGCATTTCGTGGCGGATCCCGGAGTGGAAGGGCGAATTGTCCGTCGATGACCGGAACCCGGTCGGACACCGTGCGCATGCGGGCCGTGACGCGGAGTACTGTTCGTGCCGACGCCGGACGGCCACCCGCCCCGGACCGGCGCGCCGGTACCCGCCGGCCCCCACCCGGCCCGGCTTCCAGGCCGCACCGCCGTCACACCCCGGGCGGCGCCGTCCGCCGGAACCGCCCGGCCCCCGGCACGACCTTCGGTGCACGACCTCGGAGCCCAGCATGACAGCCACGCGACCGGACGGGCCCGGGCCCGCGCCTGCCGCCCCGAACACCGTGATGCGCGCGCTGCGCGCCGACCTCTCCCCCCGCGAGTTCGCGACCGCGGTGCGGCGGGCGGCCCGGGAGATCGGGGAGCACGTGTCGTGCGACGCGCGCTACGTCGGGCGGGTGGAGTCCGGCGAGATCCGCTGCCCCAACTACGCGTACGAGCGGGTGTTCCGCCACATGTGGCCGGGGCGTTCCCTGAGGGACCTGGGGTTCGCCCCGCGGACCGCGGCCCGCGGCCGGCCCTCCGGCGGCGGGCCGGCCGCGGTCCCCCCGCTCGACGACCCGCACCGGCCCGATGAGGAGAACGACGACGTGCGCCGCCGGACATTCCTGAGCGGCGGCCCGACCGCCCTCGCGACCGCGCTCGGCCTGGACGGCCCGGCGCCGGCCGTGACCCCGCCGCCGCACGCCGCCCCGCGTCCGGGCCTGCCGGCCCCCCGGAAGGTGGGCGCGGCCGAGGTCCGGGTGGTGGAGCAGGCCGTCCGGGACATCCGGCTGCTGGACGACGCCCACGGCGCCGACCGGCTGCTGGAGATGGCCGGCCGGTCGCTGCGCGACGCCTACGTGCTGCTCAACGACGGCCAGTACGGCTCCGCGACCGAGCGCAGGCTGCAGGCCGGCGCCGGTGAGCTGGCCATCTCGGTCGGCTGGCTGGCGCACGACTCGAACCGGCTGATGGACGCCCGGTCGTTCTACAGCGAGGCGCTGGCCACCGCGCGGATGGCGGGCGACGCGGCGCTGGAGGCGCACGTCTTCTGCAACAGCGCGTTCCTGGCCCGGGACGCGGGCCGGCCCCGCGAGGCGCTGCGGGCCGCCCAGGCCGGGCAGGCGGCCGCCCGCCGGCTCGGCTCGGCCCGCCTGCTCTCGCTGCTGTCCATGCGGGAGGCGGGCGGCTGGGCGCTGCTCCGGGACCGGACCGCCTGCGAACAGGCGCTGGGCCGGGCGTACGCCCTGTTCGACCGCGGCGCCTCGGCGGCCGACCCGGAGTGGATGTCCTTCTACGGGGAGGCGGAGATCGCCGGCCTGGAGTCCCAGTGCTGGGCCGCGCTCGGTCGGTGGGACGCGGCGGGCGAGCGGGCCGGGCGGGCGGTCGGCCTCCAGGAGCCGCAGTTCGTCCGCAACCGGGCGCTGTACACCGCCGAGCTCGCCCACGACCTGCTCGGCCGGGGCGACCCGGCGGGCGCCGCCGGGCAGGCCTCGGCGGCGGCCGTGCTGCTCGGCCGGGTCCGTTCGGCGCGGATCCGCGGGATGCTCGCGCACACCGCCGGACGGCTGCGCGAACACGCCGGGGTGCCGGAGGTCCGCACCTTCCTGGACGCCTACCGGGAGGCGCCTGCCGCGGCCTGACCGCGGCCGCCCGGGCCGGTCCGGGTCAGTCCAGGTGGCTGAGGTCGTTCCAGATCTCCACCGCGGGCAGCCCGTACTCCCAGGACAGCACCGAGAGCGCGGCCGTGCCGAGCTTGAAGCGCTGCGCGTACTCCGGCGGCAGGCCGAGCCAGCGGGCGGTCAGGATCCTCAGCAGGTGGCCGTGCGCGAAGAGCACCACGTCGCAGTCGGCGCCGTGCATCGTGGTGGTGTCCGGATGCGGCTGACCGTGGCGGGAGTTGAGCTCCGCGATCAGCCCGTCGACCCGGGCGGCGACGTCGGCGAGCTTCTCCCCACCGGGGACGCCGTCGCGCCAGATCAGCCAGCCCGGGTGGTCGGTGGCCCGGATGTCGTGCCCGGTGCGGCCCTCGTACTGGCCGTAGTCCCACTCCAGCAGCTCGGTCCGGTCGACGGCTCGGCCGCCGAAGCCGGCCAGCTCGCAGGTCTCCCGCGCCCGGGAGAGCGGGCTGGTGTAGACGACGGCCTCGGGCAGCCCGTTCCAGGGGGCCTTGGCCAGCCGGACGCCGAGCGCGCGGGCCATCGCCCGGCCCTCCTCCGTGAGCGGGACGTCGGTGCGGCCGGTGTGCCGGCCGGTGGCGGACCAGGAGGTCTCGCCGTGGCGGACGAGCACGATGCGGGCTGGCATGGGGGTTCTCCTCGGGGCTTGGTACGCGGCGGCCTGGCTCGCCGTTGAGGGCCTGGCCCCATGATCCCGCACCCGCTTCCGACCTGCTGGCGGGGGCGCGCGTCCGGGCCGCGCCCCGGACGGTCGGGCCGCGCGCTCCGGGGGCCCGCGGCAGGGTGATCGCCCGCTCTGTCGGTGCCGGGTGCGACACTGGGCCGCACCATGAACGTCTCGCATCCCGCGCAGGCCGACCCGCTGGCCGGACGGCTCGCCGAACTGCGCGGCCCGGTGCCGCAGCGCAGCCTCGACGCCCGCGCCCTCGCCGCCCTGGCCGCCAACCCCGGCTGCCGCCGCCGGGCCCTGCTCGACGCCGCGGGCGTCGACAAGGCCGCCGTCGCCCAGCAGCTCGGCCGCCCCGCACCGTTCGGCCAGTCGCCGTTCGCGATCGCCCGCGGCAACGTGTTCGAGGCCCGGCTGAAGGACGACGGGTACGCGGCCCTGCTCGCCCCGCTGCGCCGCCTGCTCGGCCTGCCGCCCGAGGGCGCCACCCCGCCGGCCGTGCCCGACCTGCTGCGCCGGGCCACCCCGGCGGTGCGGGCCGAGCGCACCCGGGAGGTCCTGGCCACGGCGGCCGCCGACCCGGAGGGCTGGACACTGCTGGACCACCCGATGCTGCGGCTCACCGTCGCCGGCAGCCAGGCCTACCTGGAGCCGGACGCGGTGCTGGTGCACGGCGGGCGGTGCACCGTGGTCGAGATCAAGTCCTTCCCGGTCCTGGACGGGGTCGCCGACCCCGCCAAGGTCGGCGCGGCGGCCCGGCAGGCGGCGGTCTACGTGCTGGCGCTGCAGGAGACGGCCGCCCGCGCGGCGGGCCGGGAGCCCAGCCCCGGCCCGTACGCGGTGGACGAGCTGCCGGGCAGCCCGGCGCTGACCGTGCTGCTGGTCTGCCCCAGGGACTTCACCAACCGGCCGACCGCCGAGGCCGTCGACGTCCGGCGCGAACTGGCCACCACCCGGCGCCAGTTGGCCCGGCTGGCCCGGATCGACCAACTGCTCGACGCGCTGCCCCCTGGCACCACGTTCGACCTCGCGCCGGACAGCTCCGGAGCCCCGGCCCGGCCGGCCGGGGAGCTGGCCGCCGCGGTCGCCGCGGTGCCCGCCGCCTACAGCCCGGACTGCCTCTCGGCCTGCGAACTCAGCTTCCACTGTCGGGCCCAGGCCCGCTGCTCGGACGCGGTGGAGCAGCTCGGCCGGGGGGTGCGCGGCGAGCTCGGCTCGATCCGCACGGTCGGCCTGGCGCTGGCCGCGGCGCGGGGCGACGCCACCTCCGCCCCCGCACCGGCCGGCTCCGGGGACGGTGCGAACGACGCCAACGACGTGGACAGCGCGGACAGCGCGGACGCAGACGAGGCCGCCGCCCGGCTCGCGTACGCGGCGGCCCTGCGCGCCGAGGCGCTCGGGAGGCCCGCGCGATGAGCCTGCTGACCACGCTCGCCCGGCTGGAGGCCGTCCGCAGCGGCCGGGCCGAACCGCTGGCCACCGTCCGGCACCGGCACCTGTCCGAGCGGCCGATGGTGGTCGTCCCGCTCGCGGCGGTCGGTGAGGACGGCGCGCCGCTGGCCGTCCTGCTGGGCACCGAGCGGGAGGCGCCGAAGCTGTTCATCGTGCCGCAGCCGCTGAACCCGTCCCAGCGCTTCGAGTTCCTGGCCGACTTCGCCGCCGAACTGCTGCCCTACCTGGAGTCGTTCACCGTGGAGGTGGAGCAGGTCGAGGGGTCCGAGAAGGACCCGGAGACCGGCGAGAAGGTCCCGGTGCTGCGGGAGCTGTGCGCCGACGCCCCCCAGCTGCTGGTGCCCAACCAGGGCGCGGTGCGCCACCTCGCCCTGCTCGGCCGCTCCACCCGGTTCCGCCGCACGGCCGAGGACCCGGACCCGGGGCCGTACCCGGCGCCCACCCGGGTCCCGCTGCTGGGGCGGTGGCTGACCCATCTGACCGACCGGGCCCAGGTGCCCGGCAGCAGCCTGCTGCTGCCGATGACCGGCCTGCTCGCCCGGCACTGGGCCACCGGCCAGAGCCACCTGGAGGACCAGCACCTGGCCGCTCAGCTGGCCTGGCACTTCCCGCCCGACGGGCTGACCGGCGCGGAGGCCGCCGAGCGGGCCGAGACCGGCCGCGACGAGCACGGCCGCCTGCTGCACCCGCCGGCCGGCCCGGTCACCGACCCGCGCTTCGACGCCCAGGTGCTGGCCCCCGCGATCACCCGGCACGACGCCGCGCTCGCCGCCTTCCGGCAGGCCGGCCCGGACGGGGCGGACCGCGCCGGGCTGCACCTCAAGCAGGCCGCCGAACGGCTGCACGCGGCACTGGAGGCCGAGCTGCTGCCGACCTGGCGGGACGTCTGGCAGGGCCTGGACCTGCTGCGCACCCTGCCGCCCGCCACCCACCTGCCCGAGCGCTGGGACGGCGACCGCTGGTCGTTCACCGGCCACCGGGACCGGCTGGCCGCCGGCGAGCCGCCGCAGCCCCGCCGGGACGACGCGGTGACGGCCGCCCGCAAGCTGGCCCAGCGCGAGCGCGAGCAGGCCCGGCTGGACATCCAGGAGGCGCTGGACGACCCGCTGGTGATGGCCGAACACCGGCTGTCCGGCGAGGCGTTCAGCGGGACGGTGCTGGCGGTGGAGCCCGGGTACGACACCTCGGGCCGCTCGCCCAAGCCCCGGCCGCTGCTGACCGTCGCGACCCCGGACCGCCCGCACGCCGACCCCGGGCGCGAGGTGCACCGGGCCGGCGGGCCGTCCGCGCAGAAGGCGGAGATCGTCCGGGCCGTGCCCGGCGAGGTCACGGTGCGGGTGCTGTCCGGGATGGGCCGCCGGAAGGAGCCGGAGCCGGGGAGCGTGCCGGAGGTCGGGGAGCGGGTGGTCTTCACGTTGTTCGAGCTGAGCGCCCGGCAGTCCGCGCCGCTGCCCGAGCCCGACGACACCCCGTGGACGCACGGCGGCCCGCCGGGTGCCGCCCAGGGTTCGCCTACCGGTACCGAAGAGTGGGAATGAACACCGTCATGACTGCCCATCAGCACCTCGCCGCACCCGCCGGCCCCGCCGCCCCGGGCCACGGCTCGCCCGGGGCCGCCGCGGACGCCGCCGTGGCGGCGATCCTGGCGGCGGCCGTCCACCCGGAGCCGGGCGCGCCGCGCGGCGTGGTGGTGGACTCGCCCCCGGGGGCGGGCAAGTCGACGCTGGTGGTGCGCGCCGCGAAGGAGCTGGTCGCGGCGGGCGAGCGGCTGATGATCGTGGCGCAGACCAACAGCCAGGTCGACGACCTGGTGGACCGGCTGGCCGAGAAGGGCCCCGAGCTGACCATCGGTCGGCTGCACGCGAGCGACGCCCGCCCGGCCCCCGAGGCGCTGCGGCACGGCAACGTGACCGCCTCCGGGAAGGTCGGCGACCTGCTGGAGCAGGACGTGGTGATCTCCACCGCCGCGAAGTGGCAGTGGGTCAAGGACGTCGGGCCCTGGCGGCACGCGATCGTGGACGAGGCGTACCAGATGCGTTCGGACGCGCTGCTCGCGGTGGCGCGGCTGTTCGAGCGGGCCCTGTTCGTCGGCGACCCCGGCCAGCTGGACCCGTTCACCGTGGTCGGCACCGAGCAGTGGGCGGGCCTGTCCTACGACCCGTCCGGCAGCGCGGTGGTCACCCTGCTCGCGCACAACCCGGCGATCCGGCCGCACCGCCTGCCGGTGTCCTGGCGGCTGCCGTCCTCCGCAGCGCCGCTGATCTCCGCGGCCTTCTACCCGTACACGCCGTTCCGCTCGGGCACCGGGGAGGGCGAGCGGCGGCTGACGGCCGCCGTCCGGCCGGACGGCTCCGCAGTGGACGCGGCGATCGACGAGGCCGCCGAGCACGGCTGGTCGCTGCTGGAGCTGCCGGCCCGGCACACCGTACGGACCGACCCGCAGGCGGTGGCGGCCGTCGCGGCCACCGTCCGGCGGCTGCTGGACCGGGGGCTGACGGCCCACTCCGAGCAGGGCTCGGCGCCGCTGACGGCCGGCCGGATCGCGGTCGGCACCGCCCACCGGGACCAGGCCGCGGCCGTCCGGGCGGCCCTCGCCGCGCTCGGCGTGCCGGTCGACCCCTCGGCGGGCCCGGCGGTCACCGTGGACACCGCCAACCGGCTGCAGGGCCGCGAGTACGACGTCACCGTGGTGCTCCACCCGCTCTCCGGCCGCCCCGACGCCACGGCCTTCCACCTGGAGACCGGCCGGCTGTGCGTGCTGGCCTCCCGGCACCGGCACGCCTGCATCGTGGTGGCCCGCGCCGGGATCGCCGAGCTGCTGGACGAGCACCCCTCCACCGAGCCGGTCCAGCTGGGCGTGGCGGTGAAGTTCCCGGACGGCTGGGAGGCGAACCACGCCGTCCTCGCGCACCTCGCCGAGCACCGCGTCCGGCTCTGACCCGCGCGGACCGGGATCCCACGGACCGGGATGCGACGGACCGGCTGGTCCGCGGCCGTCCCGCTGCCGCCGCCGCTGCCGCTGCCGGCCGAGGACCCACGGTGACGGGCCGCTGACGGGCCGCGTGCGCCCCGGCGGCCACGGCCGGAGGGGGCGTGCGAAGGGCGGTCCGCGACCCGAGCGGGGGAATAGCCACCGCACGCGCACCGTTCCGCTACCGGTGGCCGCGAGCGACAATGGACGGCGGCCCGGTCCCGACCGGCCGGCCCCCGGCCCGGCCGACCATCTGGAGGAGCGTTCATGCCCGATCCCCGTACGCAGGCGTCCGACCGCAGCGGCAGGACCGCACCGGCCGCCCAGGATCTGGGCAGCACCGCACCGCGCCGACTGCGCCCCGCCCAACTGCTCTTCGAACCGCAGGCCGACGAACCCGAGGCCGAGCGGTTCTTCGACCTGGAGTCGATCGACGATCCGTCCGAACTCCTGCGCCGCTCCACCGAACTGACGCTGGCCTTCCGGGCCGCCGCGCAACGCGCCGCCGACTTCCAGGCGCTCGCCGCCGCCCAGCTGGCCGACCCCCGCCGCTTCGACGCGCTGACCGCCGCCGAGATCGGCGCCCGGGCCGACTGGACGCCGGACTACGCGGCGCGGATGGTCGACTACGGCCGCGACCTGCAGCGCGGCGGCCTCGACCACTGAGTCGGCCGCGGCCGACCGCCGCCACCCTCGGTAGCCGGCCGAACCGCCTTCGACTCGCCACTGGCATATGCAGCCGGGAAGGGTACGCCGCCGGTCCGCCGCTTGTCAGGCGAACGTCACTTCCCGCGCGCACACCGGGTGACCTGCGTCACCCTGCTGGGGTGGACATCTGGACGTATCAATCCGTGGAGTACGTCACCGTGGCCGGGGAGGCCTGGCTGGCCTCCGCCAGCGAGTACCCGCGCAGCATGCGCGCCCTGTGGGAGTCACGCCCCTGGGCACCGGCCGTGCTGCCCTGCGGCCGGGTCTTCGACGTGGTCAGCATGCCGGCGCTGTTCGGGCGCCGGGTCCTGGACGAGCTGTGGGCCTCCGGGCCGGGCTGCGGTCCGGTCGCCTCGTTCCGTGGCCGGACCCTGCTGTTCGTCCAGCCCGGTGCGGCCGCCCGGCTGCGCTCCCTGCTCGCCTGGGAGGAGTGGGCGCGGGACGTGCCGCCGCTGCTGTGCCACGGCCGGGGCGACGCCGTCACGGTGCCGCCGGTGCAGCGCATGGTGAACGCCCCCGACTCGCCCGGCCAGGGCCCGGGGCGGTGGATCGTCGCCCCCGACAGCCAGGAGCCCTGGCTGCCCGGCGCGGCCGTGGTGCTCTGGGCCTGCGTCCGGGCGGCCCGCGGCGCCCTGGCGCACGGCCCGGCGGGCCCGGACCAGGTGCCGGCCGGCTGAGGCGTCCGGCGGTATTCGATTTTGGTTCCGCCCGGAGCCGCTGCTAAAGTCTTCCACGTCAGCAGGCGCCGCTAGCTCAGTTGGTTAGAGCAGCTGACTCTTAATCAGCGGGTCCGGGGTTCGAGTCCCTGGCGGCGCACAGACGGTCGAAGGCCCCCTCGCGACAGCGAGGGGGCCTTCGGCGTTCCCGGCCTTCGGCAGTCCGGGGCCCGGCCGGCCCGGGGCGCGGGGCCCCGGGCCGGCCGGCGGATCAGCGTCCGCGCAGCGTGCGGTAGCGGGCCACCAGTCCGGCGGTGGAGCTGTCCAGCGCGTCCGTGCCCTCGCCGGTGAGCAGCACCGGCTCGATCCGCTTGGCCAGCACCTTGCCGAGCTCGACGCCCCACTGGTCGAAGGAGTCGATGTTCCAGATCGCGCCCTGGACGAACACCTTGTGCTCGTACAGCGCGATCAGCTGGCCGAGCACCGACGGGGTGAGGCCGGTGGCCAGCACGGTGGTGGTCGGGTGGTTGCCGCGGAAGGTCTTGTGCGGCACCAGCTCGGCCGGGACGCCCTCGGCGGCGACCTCCTCGGGGGTCTTGCCGAAGGCGAGCGCCTGGGTCTGGGCGAAGAAGTTCGCCATCAGCAGGTCGTGCTGCGCGACCAGGCCGGGCAGCAGGCCGGGGACGGGCTCGGCGAAACCGATGAAGTCGGCCGGGATCACCTTGGTGCCCTGGTGCAGCAACTGGTAGTAGGCGTGCTGGCCGTTGGTGCCGGGGGTGCCCCAGACCACCGGGCCGGTCTGCCAGGTGACCGGGTTGCCGTCGCGGTCCACCGACTTGCCGTTGGACTCCATGTCCAGTTGCTGGAGGTAGGCGGTGAACTTGGACAGGTAGTGCGAGTACGGCAGCACCGCGTGGGACTGGGCGTCGAAGAAGGCTCCGTACCAGACGCCGAGCAGGCCGAGCAGCAGCGGGACGTTCTGCTCCGGCGGGGCGGTGCGGAAGTGCTCGTCGACCAGGTGGAAGCCGTCCAGCATCTGCCGGAAGTTGTCCGGGCCGATCGCGATCATCAGCGAGAGGCCGATCGCGGAGTCGTAGGAGTAGCGGCCGCCGACCCAGTCCCAGAACTCGAACATGTTGGCCACGTCGATGCCGAAGTCGGCGACGCCCTCGGCGTTGGTGGACAGTGCCACGAAGTGCTTGGCGACCGCCTCCTGGCCGGCGCCGAGCTCGGAGAGCAGCCAGTTCCGGGCGGAGACGGCATTGGTGATCGTCTCGATCGTGGTGAAGGTCTTGGAGGCGACGATGAAGAGCGTCTCGGCGGCGTCCAGCCCGTGCAGCGCCTCGTGCAGGTCGGCGCCGTCCACGTTGGAGACGAAGTGCACCGCGAGGCCGCGGTCGGTGTAGGCGCGCAGCGTCTCGTACGCCATGGCGGGGCCGAGGTCGGAGCCGCCGATGCCGATGTTGACGACGTGGCGGATCCGCCGGCCGGTGTGCCCGGTCCACTCGCCGCCGCGCACCCGGTCGGCGAAGGCGGCCATCCGGTCCAGCACGGCGTGCACGGCGGGGACCACGTTCTCGCCGTCGACCTCGACCACGGCGTCGCGCGGGGCGCGCAGCGCGGTGTGCAGCACGGCCCTGCGCTCGGTGATGTTGATCTTCTCGCCGCGGAACATGGCGTCCCGCAGGGCGGCCACGCCGGTGGCGTCGGCGAGCTCGCGCAGCAGCGCGAGCGTGCGGTCGGTCACCAGGTGCTTGGAGTAGTCGACCTGGAGGTCGCCGACACTCAGGGTGTAGCGGCGGCCACGGTCCGGGTCGGCGGCGAACAGCTCGCGCAGGTGCTGCTCGCCGAGTTCCGCCCGGTGCTTCCCCAGCGCGGCCCACTGCGGCGTGCGGTCGAGCGGGGTACGTCCGGTGGCGGGGTTGTCCGACATCGGTTTGCTCCTTGAGTCATCCGGTTTGCGGTTACCGGCAGGGCCCAGCGGGAGGGTTGCGCGAGGTCCGGCGGTACAGCGGTGCGTGCGCCGACTCCGTTGACGGCCTTGCCCACCGCCAGCCTACGGCCCCGTGCGCCGAAGCCCGCCCCGGCCACGCGCCGTGGCTCACCCGGTGTCAGTTCGGGCTCGAACGGCCGCCGCTCACCCGGCATCACTTCCGGTGCGAGCGCAGGTCCAGCTGGCGCAGCACCTGGTCGGCGACCTCGGGATCGGCACCGGGCTCGCCGCGGGCGGCCAGCACCTCCCGGCGGGAGGCGGCGATCATCTCCTGCTCGATGCCGTACGCCTTGCGCCACTGCGAGATCCGGTGCTTGGCCTCGGCCGCCTCCTGGCGCTCGTACCGCTCGGGGTAGAGCCGGGCGAGCCGGTCGTGCTGGCGCTCGCGCAAGCGCTCGACCAGCTCGGACGGCAGCTCCTCCTCGTCCTCCAGCTCGGTGAGCCGTCGCAGGCCCGCCTTGGAGGCCCGCCACCAGAGCTGTCTGGCCGCCTCCTCGTGGGTGTCCGACCCGCTGTCCAGGCCCAGCAGCCGGACCAGCCAGGGCAGGGTCAGGCCCTGCACGAGCAGGGTGAAGAGCACGACACCGAAGGCGACGAAGATCAGTTCACTGCGGCCGGGGAAGGGCGTGCCGTCCTTGAGGGTGAGCGGAACGGCGAGGGCGAGGGCGACGGTGGCCACCCCGCGCATGCCGGACCACCACAGCACCACCGTCTCCCGCCAGCTGATCGGGGTGTCCTCGTCCGTCCGGCTGACCCGGCGGGAGAGCCACGCCGCCGGCAGCAGCCAGACGAGCCGGACCAGCACCACGGTGGCGATCACCGCGGCGGCCTCCCCGAGCATCCCCCGCCAGCTGTCGCTGACGTCGGCCAGCACGGTGGACAGCTCCAGTCCGATCAGGCCGAAGGCGACGCCGGTGATCAGGGTCTCGACGATCTCCCAGAAGGCGTTGCCGACCAGCCGGAAGGCGACGTCGTCGGCGTCGGCCGCCCGGTCGGCCAGGTAGAGGGCGCAGACCACCACGGCGAGCACCCCGGAGCCGTGGCCCTCCTCGGCGAGGGCGTAGGCGGCGAACGGCACCAGCAGGTTGAGTGCCACCTGGAGGGTGGGGTCGTCCAGCAGGCCGGCGAGCTTGGCGTTGAGCCAGCCGAGCCCGATGCCGATGGCCACCGCGACCACCGCCGACAGGACGAAGCGCTCCAGGGCGTGCGGCGTCGAGAAGTCGTGGCTGACCACGGCGTCGATGGCCAGCGAGTAGATCACGATCGCGGTGACGTCGTTGAACAGCCCCTCGCTCTCCAGCACGGCGACCATCCGCCGGGGCAGCCCGACCGCGCCGGCCACCGCCACCGCCGCCACCGGGTCGGGCGGGGAGACCAGCGCGCCCAGGGCCACCGCGACGGCCAGCGGGACGGCCGGCACCAGCCACTGGTACACCCCGGCGACGACGGTGGTGGTGACGATCACCAGGGCGACCGCGAGCAGCAGGATCGGACGCAGGTTGGTGCGGAAGTAGTGCACCGAGGAGCGCCGGGCCACCGCGAAGATCAGCGGCGGCAGCACCAGCGGCAGGATCAGCTCGGGCTGCACCTTGACGTCCGGGATCTGCGGGATCACGGCCATCACGAGGCCGAGCAGGGTCATCAGGACGGGCTGCGGGACGCCCGTGCGGCGGGCCAGCGGGACGGTGACGACGGCGGCCAGCAGCACCAGGAAGAGCAGTGACAGCTGGGCCACCGGGTGATCCCTCTCTTCGGCCCGGGCCCTGCCCCGGACGTTGTGATCAGAATAAAAGCAGGCAACCACACCGCTCGGACCGGCTCGCCGTCCGGCCGCGCCGCGCTCGGACGGAACCGATTGTGAGTTTCGGCCGCTGACCAGGTAATGTTCTCCGCGTCAGCAGGCGCCGCTAGCTCAGTTGGTTAGAGCAGCTGACTCTTAATCAGCGGGTCCGGGGTTCGAGTCCCTGGCGGCGCACAGACGGTCGAAGGCCCCCTCGCGAGAGCGAGGGGGCCTTCGGCGTTCCCGTCCCCGGGGCTTCCGGTCGTCAGTCGCCGACCAGCTGGTTCACGCACAGGACGTTCCCCTCGCAGTCCTTGAACCAGGCCGCCCGCATGCCGTCCGCCTCGGCGACCCCGTCCACGGTCTTCAGGCCCGGCAGGTCGTACTCCTCGAACACCACCCCGCGGCTGCGCAGGTCCGCCATCTCCGCGTCGAGGTCCGCCACCTTCCAGCTCGCCAGGGTGTGGGACGCCTGGCCGCCGTACGGCGTGTGGTAGATCCCGAACTGGGTGTTCCCGGAGTCGAACACGACTTCCTCGTCGCTCTCCCGGGCGATCTTCAGGCCGAGCGTGTCGGTGTAGTACCGCTTCGCCCGGTCGAGGTCCCCGGCGGGTATGACCGCCAGCAACGGCGCGTCCGCCAACATGGTCACCACCTCCTCCCACCAGGCTAGGCCCGCCGCTCACACCGCCGCACGCCCAGAGCGCGCCGGCCCCCGGCGGCCGCGGGCCGGACGCGGGGACGGCCACGGGCCGGGCACCCGGAGGTGACCGGCCCGCACCCGCGGTGACCCCGGCGGGGTCGGCGTCGCGTCCGCCCGGGGTCAGCCGAAGTAGCCGTCGAAGTTCCGGGAGAACTCCCCGCCGCCGAACCGGTCCCAGTTGATCGACCAGGTCATCAGACCGCGCAGACCGGGCTGGGCGCCGCTGCGCGGGACGTAGCTGCCGCAGTCGACCGTCCGGGTGAGGCAGTCCAGCGCCTTGTCCACCTCCGCCGGGGCGACGTAGCCGTTGCCGGCGTTGGTGGTGGCCGGCATGCCGATCGCCAGCTGGGAGGGGGCCAGGGCCGGGAACACGTTGGCGGTGTTGCCCGCCACCGGGAAGCCCTTGAGCAGCATGTCGGTCATCGCGACGTGGAAGTCGGCGCCGCCCATCGAGTGGTACTGGTTGTCCAGACCCATGATCGAGCCCGAGTTGTAGTCCTGGACGTGCAGCAGGGTGAGGTCGCCGCGCATCGCGTAGATCACCGGCAGGTACGCACCGGCCCGCGGGTCCTGGCCGCCCCAGGGGCCCGAGCCGTAGTACTGGTAGCCGAGCTGGACGAAGAAGGTCTCCGGGGCCATGGTCAGCACGAAGTTCTGGCCGTACCTGGCCTTCAGGGTCTTCAGCGCCGAGATCAGGTTGACGATCACCGGCGAGGTCGGGTTCCTGAAGTCGGTGTCACCGGTGTTGAGCGACAGCGAGTGGCCCTCGAAGTCGATGTCCAGGCCGTTCAGCCCCCACCGGTCGATGATCGCGGAGACCGAGCTGACGAAGGCGTCCCGGGCCGCGGTGGTGGTCAGCTGGACCTGGCCGTTCTGGCCGCCGATCGAGATCAGCACCTTCTTGCCCTGGGCCTGCTTGGCCGCGATCGCCGCCTTGAAGTCGGCGTCCGACTCCACCGAGGGGCACTCGCTCACCGGGCAGCGGTTGAACCGGATGTCGCCGGAGGTGACCGAGGTCGGCTCGCCGAAGGACAGGTCGATCACGTCCCAGGAGTCCGGGACGTCGGCCATCCTGGTGTACCCGGCGCCGTTCGCGAAGCTGGCGTGCAGGTAGCCGACCAGCGCGTGGGCCGGCAGCCCGCCGCCGGGCGGCTGGGTGGTGGGCGGCTGCGAGGTCGGGGGCTGCGACGTGGGCGGCTGGGAGGTCGGGGGCTGCGACGTGGGCGGCTGCGAGGTCGGCGGGTTGGTGGGGCCCCCCGGGCCGTCCAGCGAGACGTCGTCCGCGTAGTAGGTGCCCTGGCCGTACCAGCCGTGGGTGTAGACGGTGGCGCTGGTCTGCCCGGCCGCCGTGGTGAAGCCGACCGAGAGCTTCTGGTAGCCGCCGCCGGTGCCCGGGGTCCAGGTGCTCGCCCCGCCGTTGACGCCCAGGTAGACGTACGAGCCCTTGACGTAGGCGCTCAGCGTGTAGGTGGTGTTGGGCTGCACCGCGACGGTCTGGGTGCACTGCGCGTTGTCGCTCGCCGAGGCGGCGCCGGCCAGCGCGTAACCGCCGGTGCGGGCCTGGCCGGCGACCACGCTGCCGGTACCCGCGGTGCAGCTCCAGGGGGCGAGCGAGCCGCTCTCGAAACCGCCGTTGACCAGGAACTCGCCGGCGCTGGCGGAGCCGGCCAGGCCGAAGCTGAGGGCGACGGCGCCGGCCGCCGCGACGGCCCAGGCGGTACCGGCGGCGACCGCCCGGCGGCCGTGCCGGACGGCTGTTCTTCGGGGAGTGCGCATGTGGGGGATGCTCCTGCCTCATGACATGGGGGTGCCCAAAAGCCTTGTGGGGGAAGGCCGGACGCGGGACGGCGCGGAACGGGCGCCACCGATTTGGACTAGACCACTGAAGCGAATCCGGCAGTCCCTGTCAATGGATCCGGAACCTGCCGGACCGTCACCTCCCGGGCGGGCGCGCCGCCCCGGTCAGTCGCTGGTCAGGGTGGGGTCAGTCGCCCGTGTTCGCATGTTGCCCACGTGGGGCCGGCAGGGACGACGGCCCAGGAACCGACGGAGGCGGTCGCATTGCCGAACTTCTCCCCGCGCGAGAACGGGTGCACGCGATGAGTGAATCCATACCGACCATCGAGCTGCTCCGGTCACTGCCCCGGTCCGAGCGCCGGGAGGCCCTGGAATCCCTCGTGGTGGCGGAATTCAAGGCCAGCCTGCTGATGGACGAGGACGAGTACCTGCCGACCGACGAGAGCTATTTCCAGCTGGGCTTCACCTCGCTGCGCATCGTCGAGGTGAAGACCCGGCTGGAGGAGCAGCTGGGCATCGCGGTCAGCACCACCGCCCTGTTCAACAGCCCGACGATCGACCAGCTCCTGGACCATCTGACGGGCGACCTGCTCGATGACCTGTTCGACGGGCTTCCGGCCGGGTCCGGAGCGCTCTAGGACGCGTCCGCCGAGCCCCGCCGGCAACTCCGCGACGTGCCGCAGCACGGCGGCCGACCAGTGAAAGGGAAGAACGGGAATGTCGAACAAACCGGAGCAGAACGAGCCCATCGCCATCGTCGGGATCGGCCTGCGCTTCCCGGGCGGAAACGAGTCCCCCGAGGGATTCGCCGAGTTCCTCGGCGAGGGGCGGTCCGGTATCCGCCCGGTGCCGGAGGACCGCTGGGACGTCCCGGCGTTCGCCCCCGCGAACGCGGAGGAGAAGGGCAAGGTCCACACCACCGGGGCCGGATTCCTGGACCGGATCGACCAGTTCGACGCCCAGTTCTTCAACATCTCGCCCAAGGAGGCGAACTTCGTCGACCCGCAGCAGCGCCTGCTGCTGGAGACGGCCTGGGAGGCGCTGGAGAACGCCAACATCGACCCGGGCACCCTGCGGCACGGCAACGGCGGCGTCTACATCGGCGCCAGCTCCATCGACTACGCGCTGGAGATGGAGGGCCTGCCGTACGAGGAGCTGGACGGACACCTCGCGGCCGGCATCACGCTGTTCCCGCTGTCCGGGCGCCTGTCGTACTTCCTCGGTCTGCGCGGGCCCAGCCTCAGCGTGGACACCGCCTGCGCCTCCTCGCTGACCGCGATGCACCTGGCCGTCGAGGGCCTGCGCAGCGGCGCCACCGACATCGCGCTCTCCGGCGCGGTGAACTGCCTGCACCACCCGCGGATCTTCGTGATGTTCTCGCAGGCCAACATGCTGGCCCCGGACGGGCGTTGCAAGACCTTCGACGAGTCGGCCGACGGCTACGTGCGGGCCGAGGGCTGCGCCGTCCTGGTGCTCAAGCGGCTCGGCGACGCCGAGCGGGACGGTGACCGGGTGCTCGCCCTGATCCGCGGCACCGCGATCGGCGAGGACGGCGAGAGCGCCGGGCTGACCGTGCCCAACGGCACCGCCCAGGAGATCGTGATCCGCTCCGCGCTGCGCAACGCGCACCTGGAGCCCGCCGACATCCAGTACGTGGAGGCGCACGGCACCGGCACCCCGCTGGGCGACCCGATCGAGATGGGTGCGATCAGCGACGTGTTCGCCGGGTCGCACACCAAGGAGAACCCGATCACGGTCGGCTCGCTGAAGACCAACCTCGGGCACATGGAGCCGGTGGCCGGCATCGGCGGTGTGATCAAGACCGTGCTGCAGATGCGCACCGGCACCGTCTTCCCGCACCTGAACCTCTCCACCCCCTCCGGGCGGATCCCGTGGGACGCCATCCCGGTGACCGTGCCGACCGAGGCCCGGCCGTGGCGGGCCGAGACCAGGCGCGCCGTGGTGAACAGCTTCGGCTTCGCGGGCAGCATCGCCGCCGCCGTGCTGGAGGAGGCGCCCGCCCCAGCGCCCGCCGACGCGGACCCGGCCCCGGCCGCCCCCGCCGACGGGCGCCCGGCCGAGGAGGGCGGGCACGTCTTCACGCTGTCGGCGAAGACCAAGCGCTCCCTGCAACTGCAGGTGGAGCGCTACCGCCGGCACCTGGAGCGCCACCCGGAGCTGGACGTCGCCGACCTCTGCTACACCGCCAACGTCGGCCGCAGCCACTTCTCGCACCGGATCGCCGGGCAGGTCTCGGACCGGGAGGCGCTCGCCGCCCTGCTGGACCGGCACGCGGGCACCGAGCCGGCCGGCCCTCGGGGCGACATCCGCAAGGTGGCGTTCCTGTTCACCGGCCAGGGCTCGCAGTACCCGGGCATGGGCGCGGCGCTGTACCGCCAGTTCCCGCTGTTCGCCGAGCACGTCGACGCCTGCGACCGGCTGTTCGCCGAGCACCTGGGCCGCTCGGTCAAGGACGTGATGTTCGACCGGGACGGGCAGGGCGAGGCGCTCGGCCAGACCCTGTACGCGCAGCCCGCGCTCTTCACCCTGGAGTACGCGCTGGCGAAGCTGTGGATGTCCTGGGGCGTGAAGCCCAACGTGCTGATCGGGCACAGCATCGGTGAGGTGGTCGCCGCCGCCGTCGCCGGGCTGTTCGACCTGGCCGACGCCACCACCCTGGTGGCGACGCGCGCCGCGCTGATGCAGTCGGTGTCCGCGCCCGGCGGGATGGCCGCCGTCCCGGCGCCGGTGGAGGACGTCGCGCCGCTGCTGGAGCCGTACCCCGACCTGGCGGTGGCCGCGGTCAACTCCCCGCAGCAGACGGTGATCTCGGGGGGCGCCGAGTCGCTGGCCACGGTGGTGGCCCAGCTCTCCGCGTCCGGGCTGACGGTCAAGCCGCTGAAGGTGTCGCACGCCTTCCACTCGCCGCTGATGGCCGAGGTCTTCGACGAGTTCCGCACCGCGATCAAGGACATCACCTTCCGCGAGCCCTCGCTGACCCTGATCTCCAACCTGACCGGCAAGGTGGCCAGGTTCGCCGAGATCAGCGACCCGGAGTACTGGATCCGGCACATCGGCGAGGCGGTCGAGTTCTCGGCCGGGATGCGGACCCTGGAGCGGCGCGGCAAGCACGCGGTCATCGAGATCGGCCCGTCGCCGGCGCTCACCGGCGCCGCCAAGCAGTCCGTCACCGCGCAGGACCACCTGTGGATCGGCGGCCTCGGCCCGAAGGACACCGACGGCCGGGCCATCCGCGCCGCGATCGCGCAGTTCTACGCCGCCGGGCCGGCCTTCTCCTGGCGCGGCTTCCACGCCGGCCGCTCCCGGCGGCTGGTGTCGCTGCCCGGCTACGCCTTCGACCGCAAGTCGTACTGGCTGCCGAACCGGGCCACCCGGCACGGCCTGGGGTCCCGCGCCCTGGACGGCCGGGCCGCCGTCCACCCGCTGCTCGGCGGCGAGACCAGCACGCCCGAGCAACTCGCCGACGGCGTCCGCGAGTTCAGCAGCTCGATCAGCCCCACCCAGCCCGCCTACCTGGCCGACCACGTGGCGATGGGCCAGGTCGTCTTCCCCGGCACCGGCTACCTGGAGATCGTGCTCGCCCTGCTGGACGCCGTGCACGGCCACACCCGCCGCCCGGTCCGCGACGTGGGCTTCCGCGAGGCGCTCTTCCTGGACGAGGAGCGGCCCACCCGGCTGCGCACCCGGCTGCGGCCCGGACCGGACGGCACCGGGACGGTCGAGATCGTCAGCCTGGCCGAGGCCGGCGACGGCGCCGCGGCCGCGATCGAGCGGCTGCACGCGGTCGCCACCGTCGGCGCCGAGTCCGAGGTCTCCGACGAGCTCACCGCGGCCGCCACCGAACTGCTCGCGCTGGCGGCGTCCGCCGGGAACCCGGAGGACGTGCTGCGCGCCGAGGACGTGTACGCGGCGTACTCGGGCGCCGGGCTGGAGTACGGGCCGGAGTTCCGGCTGATGCGGGAGGTCCACCGCTACCCCGGCGACCTCACCGTCGGCGACCTCGCAGGCCGCCCCGCGGGGGCGCTGGAGCACCTGCCGCCCGCGCTGCTGGACGCCGCGATGCACAACATGGCGGCGCTCGCGGACGACGGCAACGACTACCTGCCGGTGCGGTTCGGCCGGTTCCGGCTGTTCCGCAAGCCGAAGTCGGACACCCTGCGCACCCTGCTGCGGGTCGTCCCGGCCGACACCGACGAGGTCGACCTCTCGGCCGACCTGCTGGCGCTGGACGGCGAGCAGCCGGTGTTCGAGCTCAAGGGCCTCGGCCTGAAGCGGGTCGCCGAGACGTTCTCGGGGGCGCGCCGGAGCTTCTTCCACGAGCTGCGCTGGGTCAAGCGCTCGCTCGCCGGGCCGAACGCCCTGACCGGCCGGCACCTGCTGGTGGTCGGCCGGGACGCCACCGAGTTCGCCGACCTGGCACCGCGGCTCGCCGAGCAGTCCGGGCGGCTGAGCTTCGCCGCCGGGCCCGCCGAGGTCACCGCGGTGCTCGCCGACGGGCAGGTCACCGACCTGGCCTGGTACTGGCAGCCGGGCGAGGGAACGGGGGCCGGGGCGCTGCGGGCCGAGTCCGAGCGCAACTACACCGCGCTGCTGGAGCTGCTGGCGACCCTGGAGCGGGCCGGCTTCGGCCGCAACCAGCGGCTGTGGCTGGTCACCGAGCGGGCCCAGTGGCTGCACGGCGACGAGCCCGGCGACGGGGCCCGGCTGGCGGCGTCCAGCCTGTGGGGCTTCGGGCACGTGCTGCTCAACGAGTTCCCGGCGTACCGCACCACCATGCTCGACCTGCCGGGCACCGGCGGGCACCTGCCGCTGGTCGAGGAGGTGCACGCCCGGGAGAGCGGCGAGTTCCAGATCGCCCACCGGGAGGGCTTCCGGCACGTGCGGCGGCTGCTCGCGGTGGACCCGCGCTCCCGCCAGGACGCCAACTTCGCCCTGGCGATCAAGGAGTTCGGGCAGTTCGGCGGCATCAAGCCGGTGCCGGCGGAGGAGGTCGCGCCGGTCGGCGACCAGATCCAGGTCGAGGTGCACGCGGCCGGGCTCAACTTCAAGGACGTGCTCAACGCGCTCGGCATGCTGAAGGACTTCGGCGACCAGCCGCTCGGCTTCGAGTGCGCCGGCACCGTGGTCGCGACCGGGCCGGAGGCGGAGTTCGCGGTCGGCGACGAGGTGATCGTCAACTACCTCGACCTGTTCCGGCGCCGGGTGACGGTGCCCTCCGCGGTCGCCGTCCGCAAGCCCGCGACGATCGACTTCACCGCCGCCGCCGGCCTGATCTCGGTGTACGTGACGGCGTACTACGCGCTGCACCACCTGGCCGGGATCAAGGCGGGCGACCGGGTGCTGGTGCACGCGGCCGCCGGTGGTGTCGGCCAGGCGGCGGCGCACCTGGCGCGGCTGGCCGGGGCGGAGGTGTTCGCCACCGCCAGCCCGCACAAGTGGCCGCTGCTGAAGGCGCAGGGCATCGAGCACGTGATGAACTCGCGGACGCTGGACTTCGCGGACGAGATCGAGCGGATCACCGGTGGCCGCGGTGTCGACATCGTGCTCAACAGCCTGAACAAGGACTACATCCCGGCCGGCATGCGGGCGCTGGGCGCCGGCGGCCGGTTCATCGAGCTCGGCAAGGTAGGCGCCTGGACGCCCGAGCAGGTGGCCGCCGCCAGGCCGGACGTGACGTACCACAACTTCGACCTGAGCGAGCTGCCGCAGGAGCGGCTGATCCCGCTCAACCAGGAGATCATGCGCACGGTGATCGCCCTGGTCGAGACCGGTCAGCTGCCGCCGATCGTGGCCACCTCGTACACCCTGGACGAGGTCGAGGAGGCGTTCGGGGTGCTCAGCCGCGGCGCCAACGTCGGCAAGCTGGTGCTGGACTTCGCCGGCGAGCAGGCTCCCGTAGCCCGCGAGGTGACGATCGCTCCGGACCGCACGTACCTGATCACCGGCGGTCTCGGCGGGCTCGGTCTGGTCACCGCGGAGAAGCTGGTCGACCTGGGTGCCCGGCACCTGGCGCTGGTCAGCCGCCGCGCCGAGCCGTCCGCCGACGTCGCCCACCTGTACGAGCGGCTCGCCGCGCGGGCCGAGGTCACCGTGCTCCAGGGCGACGTCGCGGACCCGGCCGACCTGGAGCGGATCATGGCGCGGCTGCGCGGGGGCGACCACCCGGTGGCCGGCATCATCCACTCGGCCGGAACCGTCGACGACCGCCCGGTCCCCGCCCAGACCTGGGAGAGCATCGACGGGGTCTTCCGGGCCAAGGTCTACGGCACGTGGCTGCTGCACGAGGCCGCGGCCGGACTGCCCGAGCTGGAGTTCTTCGTCGGCTACTCCTCGGCCGCCTCGGTGGTCGGCGCCCCCGGCCAGTCGAACTACGCCGCGGCCAACTACTTCCTGGACACGCTGCTGCACTGGCGGGCCGGGCAGGGCCTGCCGGCGCTCTCGGTGAACTGGGGCCCGTGGGCCGAGGTCGGCATGTCGGCCCGGCTGGACGACTCCCTGATCAAGAAGTGGGAGGACGAGGGCATCCGGCTGTTCACCCCGGCCAAGGGCACCCGGGCGCTGGCCTCGGTGCTCGGCCGGCCGGTGGCCCAGGTGGTGGCCGGCGAGGCCGACTGGGAGCGGTTCACCGCCGCCAAGCCGGTCGACGACGCCCTGTACGAGCTGCTGGTCCGCTCCGGCGGCGACGCGGCGCGCAGTCTGGACCTGGACGCCCTGGTGGCCCTGCCGAAGGCGGAGCGGCTGGTCGCGATCGACGCGTTCGTCCGCTCCCGGGTGGCCGACGTCCTGCACTTCGAGGACGCCGACGCCATCGACCCCTACACGGAGTTCGTCCAGCTCGGGCTGGACTCGCTCGTGGCGGTGGAGCTGAAGAACTCCCTGGAGGCCGCCTTCCGGGTGCCGCTGCCGCCCTCCCTCGCCTTCGACCACCCGTCCGCCGGGCAGTTGAGCGAGTTCCTGGAGCAGCAGCTCACCCCGGCGCCGGCCGGAGCCTGACGCCGCCCCGGTGGGGCCGCAGCCCGCTGCGGCCCCACCGGCCTGACCGAGATCGGACGGAGAGGACCATGGAGCAAGCACGACAGGCCACCATCGGCGCACGGACCGCCCGGCACGCCGCCGAGCGCCCCGACCACCCCGCGGTGGTGTGCGACGGCCGCGAGCTGACCTACGCGCAGCTGCACCGGGAGAGCAACCGGACCGCCAACGCGCTGCGCGCGGCCGGGCTCGGCCGCGGTGCCCGGGTGGCCTACCTGGGCCGGGAGTCGGAGCACTACTACGACCTGGCGGTCGGCTGCGCGAAGGCCGGCGCGGTGCTGGTGCCGATCAACTGGCGGCTGACCGGCCGCGAGGTGGAGCACATCCTGACCGACTCCGGCGCCGAACTCCTCTTCGTGGAGCGGGAGTTCCTCGATCCGGTGGCGAAGCTGCCGCAGTCCCCGGCGCGCACCCTGGTGGAGCTGGACACCGACGCGGACCGGGCCGGCGGCTTCCTCGCCTGGAAGGCCGGCGCCGCCGAGGACGACCTCCCCGCGGAGGCGGTCACCGACGACCCGGTGCTGCAGATGTACACCAGCGGCACCAGCGGCCTGCCCAAGGGCGTGGTGCTGGCCCACCGCAGCTTCTTCACCTTCATCGAGTCCATGCGGCGGCACGGCACCGACTGGATCGACTGGCGGGCCGAGGACCGGACGCTGATCTGCTTCCCGGGCCTGCACTCGGCCGGGATGGCCTGGTTCATGCACACCCTGAACGTGGGCGGCACCAGTGTGATCATGCGGATGTTCAACGCCGAGGAGGCCGTCCGGCTGATCGAGCGGTACGCGATCACCACCACCTGGGCCGCGCCCGCCATGCTCGACATGATGCTGGCCGAACGCGGCGTCACCCGCGGCACGTTCGCCTCGCTGCGCAAGGTGGTCTACGGCGGGGCGCCGATCTCGCCCGCCCTGCTGGCCCGTTCGATCGACGGCTTCGGCTGCGAGCTGGCCCAGATGTACGCGGCGGCCGAGACCGGCAGCGTGGTCACCTGCCTCGCGCCGGAGGACCACGTGCCGGGCAACCCCCGGCTCACCTCGGCGGGCCGCTCCTGCCCGGGCAACCGGGTGCGGATCGTCGACGACGAGGGCCGGGAGCTGCCGGCCGGCCGGATCGGCCAGGTCTGCGTCGACACCCCCGCGCACTTCGTCGAGTACTGGCGGCAGCCCGCGGCCACCGCGGGGGCGCTGGTCGACGGCTGGCTGCGGCTCGGCGACCTCGGCTACCTGGACGAGGACGGCTACCTGTTCCTGTGCGACCGGATCAGCGACACCATCATCGTCGCCGGGCAGAACATCTACCCCGTCGAGGTGGAGAACGCGGTGCGCGAGCACCCGGCGGTCGCGGACGTCGCCGTGATCGGCGTGCCCGACCCGCGCTGGGGCGAGACCGTCCGGGCCTGCGTGGTCCCGGCCCCGGGCGAGCGGATCGGCGGGCGCGAGCTGATGCTCTTCCTGCGCGGCCGGCTCGCCGACTTCAAGATCCCGAGCAGCTACGAGTTCCTGGCCGAGCTGCCGCGCAACCCCACCGGCAAGGTGCTCCGCCGGGTCCTGCGGGACCGGCCGGCCGCGCCGAGCCCGTCCTGAGGAGGACCCTTCGATGGCCGACCGCACCGCCCCGGTCACCGGGCGCTGGTTCCAGGCGGAGTCCGACCCGGACGCGCCGATCCGGCTGTTCCTGTTCCACTACGCCGGCAGCGGCGCCTCGATCTACCGGGAGTGGCTGCCGCTGCTGCCGGCCGACGTGTCCGCCCAGTCCGTCCAGCTGCCCGGGCGCCAGGACCGGCTCCGGGAGGCGCCGTTCACCGAGATCGAACCGCTGATCGAGGAGCTCGCGGACGAGATCGAGGCCGAGCTCGACGACCGGCCGTTCGGCTTCTTCGGGCACTGCATGGGCTCACTGCTCGGCTACCGGCTGGCCACCGCGATCGAGCGCCGGGGCGGGTCGTCCCCGGTGCTGCTCGGCGCCTCGGCGTGGGCGCCGGTGGGCTTCCGCACTCCCCCGGTCGAGCAGCTGGACGTGCCGGAGGACGAGATCGTCGAGTGGGCCCGCGGCCTCGGCTCGCTGCCCGAGGAGATCCTGAAGGACCGCCAGACCCTCGACATGATGATGCCGACCATGCGGGCGGACCTGCTGGTCTGCGCGAGCTACCAGGACGACGGCGCGCCCGTCCGGTGCCCGATCGTCAGCTACAGCGCCACCGCGGACCCGCTGGTGGAACCGTCCGCGATGGCCTCCTGGGCCTCCCGGACCCCCGAGTACCTGGGCAACCGGGTCTTCCCCGGCGGGCACTTCTTCCTGCACCAGGAGACCCTCTCGATCACCGCCGACTTCGTCCGGCTGCTGCGCCGGCGGGCCGGCGGCCACGGCTGATCCGGCCGTGGCCGACCCCCGCCCGTCCTGGACGACCCTCGCCCCGTCCCGCACCACCCGTCCCGCACCACCCGTCCCGAGAGGAGCACCGGCATGACCAACCCCAATGCCTTCGCCGACCGCTACGTCGCGCTCTGGAACGAGAGCGACCCGGCCGCCCGCCGCAAGGCCGTCGAAGAGCTGTGGGCCCCGGAGGGCAGCTACTTCAACGCCCTCGCCGAGTCCCGGGGCCACGAGGAGATCGCCACCCAGATCGGCTACGCGCACGACGCCTACGCGGTGGGCGGCTTCGCCTTCCGCTCCTCGGCCAACGCGGTCGGGCACCACGGCACGCTGCGCTTCAACTGGGTGATGGTGGCCGCCGACGGCGGCGCGCTGGAGGCGGTCGGCTTCGACTTCGTGGTCCTGGACGACCAGGGCCGGATCACCGCCGACTACCAGTACATCGACACCCCTCCCTCGTACACCGTCCCGCCGCCGTCGGCCGCCTGAGGTCCGCGACGACCACGGCGGTACAGGCGCACACGTGTGAGGCCCGGCCGGATCCGGCCGGGCCTCACGCGCGTGCGGGTCAGCCGCGCAGCAGGGCCGCGGTGGCCGCGTCGGCCGGGAAGAAGGTCTCGATGGCCAGCTCGGCGACGGTGATGTCCAGCGGCATCCCGAACGTGGCGATGGTGCAGAACAGCGCCAGCTCCTCGCCCCGGTAGCCGATCCGCAGCGGGACCATCAGGTCGCCGCCGGCCGGGAGTTCGGGCAGCGGGAGGTCCGGTTCCGGGCCGGTGTGCGGGTAGCCGCCGACCTCGCGGAGCAGTTCGGTCAGCCGCGGCTCGGCGGTCAGCGCGACCCGGCGCTCCAGGCGGGCGAGCAGATGGGCCCGCCACTCCGGGAAGTTGAGGATGCGCGGCGCCATCCCCTCCGGGTGCAGGGCGAGCCGCAGGGCGTTCATCGGGCCGCGCAGCAGGTGCGGGGCGGCGCCCTCGGTGAAGACGGCGAAGCCCCGGTTGTGCTCGACGATGTTCCAGCCGCGGTCGACCACCAGGGCCGGCAGAGGGTCGTGGCCGGCCAGGATCTGCCGGAGGGTGTCACGCACCGGCGCCATCTCCCGGGCGTCCAGCGGGGAGTCGGTGAAGGCGGGCGCGAAGCCGGCCGCCAGCAGCAGGTGGTTCTGCTCCCGGTGCGGCAGTTCGAGCTGCTCGGCCAGGCGCAGCAGCATGTCGCGGCTGGGCGAGGAGCGGCCGGTCTCCAGGAAGCTGAGGTGCCGGGTGGAGACCTGGGCGCGGGTGGCGAGCACCAGTTGGCTCAGTCCGCGGCGCTCGCGCCAGTGGCGCATCAGTTCCCCGACCGGTCGCGGTGCCGGCCGGTCCGTGGTGGTGGGCACGTGGGTCACCTCTCCACCCTGCGGCATCCCGCCCGGTCGGCACAACTCCGGCCGCCACCTGAGCCCGTGGCACCGGCGCCGGGGCGGGCACGGCACGGCGGGGGGCCGGCGCCGGGCCGGCCCCCCGCCGTCGACGGGTCATCAGATGGTGAACCGGTAGTGGGCGGCGAGCAGCCCGTCGGCGCCGCGGATCAGGAAGTCGACGCCGGTGACGGCGGGGCCGCCGTCGGCGGGGGCGAGCTCCCAGCCGAAGCGCAGCGCGTCGTGCTGGGCGGAGGCGTGCCCGCGCAGCCGGCGGACCTCGCCCTTCGGCGCGGCGGCGAGGGCGGTGTGCAGGTCGCGCTCGGCGCTCTCGTCGACCATCCGGGCGTCCGGGGCGTAGAGCGCGTCGGTCTGCTTGCGGCGCAGGTCCTCGTCCTGTTCCCGGGGCAGGGCGAGCAGGCGGCGGGCCAGCTCGTCCAGCTCGGTGGCGGGCGCCGGGGGCTCGTTGAACTGGTAGTCGACGCGGAGCCGGCCGGCCTCGTCCAGCAGGACGAAGTCGAAGCCGACGGCCAGCACGTCCCGGCCGGCCGCGGGCGTCATCTCCCAGGTGAACACGGCCGCGTCGTGGTGGGTGACCAGGTCGTCGCGGTGCCGGAAGAGCAGGCCCGCGCCGCCGACGAACTGCTCGTAGGCCTCGGTGACCCGGGCCGCGAGGGCCTCGGTGCCGCGGAAGGCGCGGGTCTGGGTGTGGTGCAGGCCGTCCGGGGCCCACAGGGCGGCGACGCCGGCGTCGCGGACGGCCCGGTCGGGCTCGTTCCAGACCGCCACGTAGCGGTCGAGCAGGGTGTCGGGGGCAGTCACAGGGGGTTCCTCTTTCCGGTGGGTCGGGGGACGGCCTCCCGCCCCGGCCGTGGTTCCGGGTGGCCGGGGCGGGGTCGGGCTGGGTGGGTCACTTGCCGGAGTTGCCGCGCGGCAGCAGCTGCACCAGGGCGGCGAGCAGCACCGCGACGCCGACCAGGAAGACCACGCTCAGGTCGAAGGCGTGCGGGTAGTCACCGACAGCGGGGGTGTCGCCGAGGGCGTTGTAGAACACGATGCCGATGATCGAGACACCGAGGGCGTTGCCGATCTGCAGCGCGGTGGTGAGGACACCGGAGGCGGCGCCCGCGTACTGCGGGGAGACCCGGGCGAGGACGGTCGAGGCCAGTGGGGCGACGGCCAGTCCCATGCCGGCGCCGTCCAGGACGAGGCCCGGGATCAGCCAGGTGATGTGCCCGGTGGTGCCGATCGCGGCGGCGGTGAGGCCGAGGACGACCAGGCCGGCGCCCATCAGCAGCGCGCCCACCGCGATCACCTGGCGGCCGAGCTTGGCGGCGAACTTGCCGGCGTTCATCGAGGTGTACATGTAGCCGGCGCCGATCGCGGCGAACAGCAGGCCCGCCTGCAGGGCGTCCAGGCCGCGGCCGCGCTGCACGTACAGGGCGAAGACCAGGAAGAAGGAGGCCTGGCCCATCCAGAAGACCAGCTGGCTGAGCAGGCCGGCGACGAACGCGCGCTCCCGGAAGAGCGACAGGTTGACCAGCGGGGAGCCGCCGCGGGCGGCCAGCCGGCTCTCCTGGAGGGCGAACAGCCCGAACAGCACCGCGGCGGCGGCGAAGCTCAGCCAGGTCCACAGCGGCCAGCCCTTCTCGCGGCCCTCGATCAGCGGCAGCACCAGGGCGACCAGCGCGGCGGTGATGACCGCGACGCCGACCAGGTCCAGCTTGGGGCGGCCGGGGGCGCGGGTCTCCGGCACGTACTTGAGGGTCAGCGCGATGATCGCGGCGCCGATCGGCAGGTTGACCAGGAAGCAGGAGCGCCAGCCGAGCCCGGCGATGTCGGCCTGGATCAGCAGGCCGCCGATGAGCTGGCCGAACACGGCTGCCAGGCCCATCGCCAGGCCGTACCCGGTGAACACCTTGAGCTTGGCGGCGCCGGTGTAGACGGTGCCGAGGATGGCGAGCACCTGCGGTGCGAGCAGGGCCGCCGAGACGCCCTGGCCGGCCCGGGCGGCGACCAGGTAGGACCCGCTGGTGGCGATGCCGCAGAACAGCGAGGCGACCGTGAACAGGGCCAGGCCCAGGACGAACATCCGGCGGCGGCCGTACAGGTCGCCGAGCCGGCCGCCGGTGATCAGACCCACCCCGTACGCCAGGCCGAAGCCCGCGACCACCCACTCGATGGCCGAGGCACTGGCGTGCAGGTCCGCCTGGGTGGACGGGATGGCGACATTGACGATGAAGAAGTCCAGCGTCGTCATGAATACGCCGGCGAGAACGATCGGAAGAATCGCTCGGTGCGGCTCGGCCGCGGCTACCGGGACCGGCGCCGGCGGCGCCGCCGTGACGGGGTTTGTCTCAGTGGTCATAGGTCCAACTCCTGGTCGATCACGTAGTCCTGCTCTGCCAGAGCCGATCCGGAGGCTGCGTCCAGCTTGGCCACCCTCCGTCGGGGCGGTCAATTACCCGGGAGGTCATGGTCATCGCTCCACGGGTCGACGATTCGCCGACGAACGGTATCCCCGCGCGGCCGCCCGGAACTCCGCCCCGGGATTTCCGGGGGGAGTTTCGGAATTCTGTTCGGATGATGGAATGACTTCATTTCCCAAAGAAATGCGCGCAGGGGCGCCGTCGCACACGGACCGCAGACCCGTCCGATCTCGGACGCCTCCGGAAAGCACGGTGGCAGAGCCCGGTGGAGCGGGCACGGACCAGCGGTGGAGCGCCGCTCGAACCCGGCTCGACGTGCACCGGAAGCCGCTCGGCGGCCTCCAGCCGGATTCGAGCCCCCGCCCCGACAATCCGCACGCCTGTTCCGCCGGCAACCAACCGCACATCACCACAGGGGGAACACATGCAGTTCAGGATCCTGGGCCCGGTCGGCACGGTCGTCAACGGCCGCTTCGCCACCGTGCCCGGCACGAGACAGCGCACCCTGCTGGCCACCCTGCTGATCCGGGCCCGCCGGCTGGTGCCCACCGAGCAGCTCTACACCGAGCTCTGGGGCGACCGCCCGCCGGCCACCGTGGAGAACTCGCTCCAGGCCCACGTCTCCCGGCTGCGCCGTACGCTGCGCCGGCTGGGCGGCCCGCACGGCGACGTACCGCCGCTGATCACCCAGGCCTCCGGCTACATCCTGGACGTCGCCCCGGAGGACGTGGACGTGTTCCTCTTCCGGGAGCGGCTGGCCGCCGCCCGGCACGCCGTCTCCGGCGACCCGGAGGTGGCCGGCACGCTGCTGGCCGACGCCCTCGGGCTCTGGCAGGGCAGCCCGATGCAGGACGCGGCGCCCGGCCCGCTGTGCCAGAGCGTCGCCCTGCAACTGGACGAGGAGCACCTGGCCGCCCAGGAGGACCGGCTCTGGGTGGACGCACTGTGGGGCGAACCGACCCACGTCATCGGCGAGTTGAAGCGGATGAGCGTCGCCCACCCGTGGCGCGAGCGGATCACCGAGATGCTGATGCGGGCGCTCTACCGCTCGGGCCGCCAGGCCGAGGCCGTCGAGGTCTACAACAGCGCCCGCCAGCGCCTGGTCGACGAGCTCGGCATGGAGCCGTCCCCGCAGCTCAAGCAGCTGTTCCGGGAGGTGCTGATCCAGGCCCCGGCGCTGCACCAGCCGGCCGCCCGGCACCTGCTGCGCACCGCCTGAACGGCCCGGCCGGCGGACACGCCGACGGCGCGACGCCCCCGCGGGCGCCGCGCCGTCGGCCGTTCAGCGCTCGACCGCGCCACCGGGCAGGATCCGGCGGAAACCCGTGTACGGCACCAGCGCCTCGGGCAGCAGCACCGAGCCGTCCGGCTGCACGCCCTGTTCCAGCAGCGCGGCCACCGTCCGGCCGATCGGCAGCGCCGAGCCGTTCAGGGTGGCGGCCGGCAGCTTGCGGCCCTCGGCCGTCCGGTGCCGGATGCCGGCCCGGCGGGCCTGGAAGGCGCCGCAGTCCGACACCGAGGAGATCTCCCGGTAGGAGTCGCTGCCCGGCAGCCAGACCTCGATGTCGTAGGTCATCCGGGCCGAGAAGCCCATGTCCCCGGCGGGCAGCAGCACCACCCGGTAGGCGAGCTCCAGCCGGCGCAGGCACTCCTCCACCTGGCCGACCATCAGTTCGAGCTGCGCCGGGGCGTCGTCGAGGACGCAGATCCGCACCAGCTCCACCTTCTCGAACTGGTGCAGCCGCAGCACCCCGCGGGTGTCGCGCCCGTACGAGCCGGCCTCGGCGCGGTAGCACGGCGTGCGGGCGGTCATCGCGATCGGCAGGGCCCGGGTGTCCAGCAGCTCCCCGGCCACCAGGTTGGTGAGCGGCACCTCGGCGGTCGGGATCAGGAACAGCTCCCGACCGCCGACCGCGGTGGCGAACAACTCCTCCTGGAACTTGGGGAGCTGGCCGGTGCCGGTCATCGTCTCGCGGTTCACCAGGTGCGGCACCGCGTACTCGGTGTAGCCGTGCTCCTCGGTGTGCAGGTCCAGCAGGAACGACGCCAGGGCGCGCTCCAGCCGGGCCCCCGGCCCACGGCTGACACTGAACCGGGCGCCGGAGAGCGCGGCCGCCCGGGTCGCGTCCAGCACGCCGAGCGACTCGCCGAGGTCCGCATGGTGGCGGGCCGCCCCGGCCGCCGGACGCGGCGGCGGCCCGCCCCGGCGGACCTCCACCGCCTCCTTCTCGCTGTCCCCGTCCGGAACCGCGTCCAGCGGCAGGTTGGGGATGCCCAACAGGGCCTCCTCCAGCTCCAGTTCGGCGGCGCGCACGGCCGCCTCCGCCTGCTGCACCCGCTCCCGCAGTCGCCGCAGCTCCTCCCGGCCCTCCTCGGTCGGGCGCGGCCCGCGGGAGGCCCGCTTCAGCTCGCCGCGCAGCGCGGCCACCGCCTCCAGGCCCTCGCCGCGGCGCCGGTGCGCGGCCCCCAGCACCTCCAGGTCCAACCGGTACCGGCGCCGGGCGAGACGGCGCACCGCCTCCGGACCCAGCTCGATCAGCTCACGTACGTCGTGCACGGCACTCTCCTCGGGAGGCGGACGGGGTCAGCGGGTGGTGACCAGGTCGGGGACGCGGCGCGCGGCCGGCGCGGGAACGGCAGGCCGGGAACCGGTGAGGCGGACGTAGCGGCGCGGCCGGGCCGCGCGCAGCCACCAGCCGTACCCGAGGCCGGCCAGGCCGACCAGCGGAACGCTCCAGGGCAGCGCGGAGACCAGGGCGTTGTGCGTCCCGGTCAGCAGGTCGAAGTTGCCGACCACCAGCCAGACCGTGGCCGACAGGCCGGCCAGGCCCAGCAGCGGCGCCACCACGCCCTGCCAGCGGCCGGCCCGGACGCCCTTGCGGGCCAGCCCCAGCACCGCCAGCGCGGCCAGCGCCTGGAGCACCACGATGCCGAGCGTCCCCAGCCCCAGCATGCTGGTGGTCAGGTCCGCGTACGGGTCCAGGCCCGCGAGGGCGAAGCCGGTCACCACCAGCGCGCTCAGCACGCTCTGCACCACGCTGGCCCGGTGCGGGGAGGCGTGGCGGGGGTGCGCGGCGGCCAGGGCGCGCGGCAGCAGGCCGTCGCCGGCGAGCACCTGGGCGTACCGGTTGGCGGCGCTGTGCAGGGCCAGCGTGGCGGCGAACAGGCTGGTGCACAGCATGATCTGCAGCACCGTGGCGCCGCTGCCGCCCAGGTAGTCGGCGCCCAGCACGAAGAACAGGTCGCCCATCTGCTCCCCGGCGGTCTGCCGGACGGCGTCGCCGCCCAGCGCACCGACCGCCGCCCAGCTGGTGAGCGCGTAGAAGCCGGCGATCAGCAGCACGGCCACGTAGGTGGCGCGCGGCACGCTGCGCCGCGGGTCCTTCGCCTCCTGGCCGTACAGCGCCGCGGACTCGAAGCCGATGAAGGAGACGAACGCGAACATCAGCGAGACGCCCAGGCCGGGGCCGACCGCGGTGTGCGGGGCGAAGGAGTCCAGCGGCAGGGCCGAGGCACCGTGCCGCTGGAGGATCGCGGCGTCCAGCGCGGCGAGCACGCCGATCTCGCCGACCATCAGCACGGCCAGCAGCCGGGCGCTGACCGCGATGTCGCGGTAGCCCAGCACCGCGACGGCCGCCAGGCCGACGGCGGCGCACAGCTGCCAGGGCAGGTCCAGGCCGTGGGCGGCCAGCACCAGCTGGGTGAAGTAACCGAGCGCGCCGACCAGTCCGACGGTCGCGCAGTTGTAGGCGAGCAGCGCGACGAAGCCGCTGCCGACGGCCGGCGGGCGGCCGAGGCCGTCGGCGACGGAGGCGTAGAAGCCGCCCGCGCCGCCGGTCCGGCGGGCGCTCACCGCGTACCCGACCGAGAAGCACAGCAGGGTGATTCCGGCGAAGGCGAACGCGGCGGGGACGCCGGCGCCGGTGCCGATCGCGAAGGCCAGCGGGACGGTGCCGACCATGGCGGAGAGCGGGGCCGCGGCGGCGACGACGAGGAAGACGATGTGACCGGTGGTCAGGCGTCTGGAGGTCTGGGGTTCGGCGGTCATCGGGGCGCTCCAGGTGGAGGAGGGGAGGGATCCGGCGCGACGGGCCGAGGGCGGAGGGGGAGGCCTACCCGGGCCCGTCGCGCCGGTTTCGGCCGGTCAGGGTGCGGCGATCGCCAGCACCGCGTTCTGTCCGCCGAAGCCGAGGGAGTTGCTGAGGGCCAGGTCGATCGCGGTGCCGGTGCGCTCGGTGGCGACCTTGATCTCCAGCTCCGGGTCGAGGGTGTGCAGGTTGGCCGTGGGCGGCACCACCTGCTGTTCGATCGACAGCACGGTGAAGACCGCCTCGACCGCGCCCGCCGCGCCCAGCAGGTGGCCGGTGACGCCCTTGGTGGAGCTGACCAGCGGGTCGCCGGTCAGCGTCCGCCGGATCATCCGGGCCTCGGCCAGGTCGTTGAGCGGGGTGGCGGTGCCGTGCGCGTTCACGTACCGGACGTCGCCGGGAGCGGCTCCGGCGTCGGCGAGCGCGGTGCGCACGGCGCTCTCCACGCCGAGCCCCCGGGGGTGCGGCGAGGTCATGTGGTGGGCGTCGGCGGTGGCTCCGTACCCGGCGATCCGGGCCCGGACCCGGGCTCCCCTGGCCCGGGCGTCGGCGGCCCGTTCCAGGACCAGCACCCCGGCGCCCTCTCCCGCCACGAAGCCGTCGCGGTCCCGGTCGAACGGCCGGGAGGCCGTCGCCGGGTCGTCCTCGCGGCGGGAGAGGGCGCCCATCTGGGCGAAGCCGGCCATGACCAGTGGGGTGATCATGGCCTCGCTGCCCCCGGCCACGACGATGTCGCAGCGGTCCAGCAGGAGCAGGTCGCGGGCGGTGCCGACGGCGGTGGCACCGGAGGCGCAGGCGGTGGCGACCACCAGGTTGGGGCCGGTGGCGCCGAACTCGATCGCGGTCTGCCCGGCCAGCATGTTGGGCAGCTGCATCGGCAGCAGCAGCGGGGAGACCCGGGCCGGGGACTCCTCGACCAGCACCCGGTGCTGGGCCTCCACCGTCCCGGGACCGCCGTCGGCGCAGCCCAGCACCACGCCGACCCGCGCGCCGTCCCAGGTCCTCGGGTCCAGCCCGGCATCGGCGATCGCCTCGGCGGCCGCGACCAGGGCGAACTGGGTGAAGCGGTCCAGCCGGTGCGCCCGGCGGCCGCCCAGCAGCCGCCCGGCGTCCCAGTCGGGCACCCGGCAGGAGATCCGCACCGGGTTCCCCTCCAGCGCCGGGTCGAGCGCGGCGGTCGGGCGGCCGTCCAGGACCGCCGCCCAGCTCGCGGCGGTCCCGATCCCGGCCGGGGTGACCAGGCCGAGCCCGGTCACGGCGACGTCGATGCCGGCCATCAGACCCGTGCGCTCCGCTCTTCGATCAGGAGCGCCATCTCGCCGATGGTCTCGGCGTCCAGCAGCTCGTCGTCGCTGATCTCGATGCCGAGCTCCTTCTCCAGGACGAGGGAGAGCTCGACGACGGCGAGCGAGTCGAGCTCCACGTCCTCCTTGGTGGCCTCCGGGGTGACCTGCTCGGGCGTCACCTTGAGCTTGCTGACCAGGATCTCCTTGAGCGTTTCGAACATCGTGCTGTCCTTCCGGGACGTGGAACGCGGGACGGGTGTGCGGTGGGTCGGGTGCGCGGTGGGACGGGTGCGGCTCAGTGCGACGACAGGTCCGGCCAGGTGACCGTGGTGGCCCCCCAGGCCAGCCCGCCGCCGAAGGCGGTGAGCAGCACCCGGTGGCCGGGCCGCAGTTCGCCGCGCTCGGCGGCCTGGGCGAGCAGCAGCGGGATGGACGCGGCGCCGGTGTTCCCGACCCGCTCGATGTTGGAGAGCCGGCGCTCGACCGGGATGTCGAGCCGTTCGGCCACCGCCTGGAGGATCCGGGCGTTGGCCTGGTGCGCGGCGAAGCGGTCGAGGTGGCCGATCTCCCAGCCGGCCGTGCCGACGGCCTGGAGGGAGGCCTCGGTCATCCGCTCCACCGCGTGCCGGTAGGTGGCGCGGCCGGCCATCTGGAAGTACTCGTCGCCGGGTTGCGCCGTCCGCCGCTCGGACCGGTGGCGCGAGCCGCCGCCGGGGACGGTGATCAGCTCGGCGTTGTCGCCGTCGCTGCCCAGGACGATCGGGCCGATCGCACCGGGCTCGTCGGCCGTGCCGGCCCGCAGCACCACGGCGCCGGCGCCGTCGGCGAAGATCACCGCGGTGGAGCGGTCGGCCGGGTCGATGATGGTGGTGAACGCGTCGGCGGCGATCAGCAGCACCCGCTCGGCGAGCCCCGAGGCGATCAGGCCCGCCGCGGTCGCCAGCCCGTACAGGAACCCGGTGCAGACCGCCGAGACGTCGAAGGCGGCCACCCCGCCGAGCCCGAGCCGGGCGGCGACCGCCGGGGCGGTGGCCGGGCACAGGTGGTCGGGGGTGGTGGTGGCCAGCACGACGGCGTCGACCTGGGAGTCGTCGGCCGACTTCAGGGCCCGGCGGCCGGCCTCCACCGCGAGGTCGGAGGTGGCGGTGCCGGGGGCGACCATGTGCCGGGTGGCGATGCCGGTCCGGGTGCGGATCCACTCGTCCGAGGTGTCCAGCCGGTTCACCAGGTCCCCGTTGGTCACCAGGTCCGGCGGGACGTAGGCGCCGATCCCGGCGACCACCGCGGCCCGGCCCGGGGGCGGTACGGCGGCGGTCATACCGCGTCACCCCGGTCGCCGGAGAGCACCTCGACCGGCAGGCCCATGTACGCCATCCGGGCCTCGGCCATCTCGTCGGTCCACTGCTCGGCCATCGCGTAGCGCTGCTCGGGGTCGGTGTCGAGCAGCCGGACGCCGGGCCAGACCTCGTAGTCGCCGATCAGGTCCGCGTGGTCGGCCATGCCCTGCTGGAAGAGCTCCTCGCGGTGGATCACGAACGGCTTGTCCGGGATCTCGTCCCAGAGCTTCACGCCGGCCCGCAGGATCTCCAGCAGTCGCGGCCGGTACTCCGGGTGGGCGGCGACGTGGTCGCGCAGGATGGTGCTGGCCACGGTCAGGTGGCGGATCTCGTCGATCGCCGTGCCGCGGGAGATCTCGCCGGTGGCCGGGGAGAGCGGGGTCCACTTGCGCTCGCTCAGCTCGGCGGCCGGGGCGAGCACGCCCTCGATCACGATCGCGAAGACCGCCACCCCGCCGATGAAGTCGCCCTGGTCGCGGACGATGTCCAGGGTGAAGTCCTCGACCGGCTGGAGCACCGTGCGCCGGTACTCGGACGCCATCGCCTCGATGTCCCGCAGCACCGTCGCCTCGGGCAGCCCGAGTTCGACCAGGTGGTTGCGGAACACCCGGGCGTGCCGGGCCTCGTCGAGCAGCTGGGTGGCGTAGAACTCCAGCTCCGGGATGCCCGGGGCGATCGCCACGTAGTACGAGAGCAGCCGGGTGGCGATCTCCTCGGACAGGCCCCGGAAGCCGAACTCCAGGGTCAGCGCCTCGCGCAGCGGGCCGGGGCGCCTCAGGAACTCGGGGACCACGGCGCTCTCGTGGTGCCCGGTGACACCGCGCTCGCGAAGGGTGCCCTGCGCGACCTCGGTGATCCAGTAGGCCAGGTTGCACTGCTCCGGGCCGAGCGCGAGCTCCTTGGCTCCGTCCAGCAGTCCGGGAGCCCTGTCCCAGTCCGCCTCGGGTGCCACTGAACCGGTCATGTTCGTACTCCTCGCTAGGGGTGACGTGGGGATCAGGCGCCCGGGGCCGGCTGGAGGGCGCCGGCGAACAGGCCGCCGGCGAAGCTGAGCAGCGGGGCGCCCTCGCCGGTGGCCGCGTGCACCACCTGGCCGAGCAGCACCTCGTGGTCGCCGACCCGGACGCACTCGGTGACCCGGCAGGCGTAGTGCGCCAGGGCGCCGTCGAGCAGCGGGGCGTCCGCGTACGGCGCGGAGCTCCACGGCAGCCCGTCGAACTGCCGGGCGCCGTCCGGACGGGAGCTGTCGGCGAACCAGCGGGCCACCCCGCCCTGCCCGCCGCCGAGCACGTTGACCGCGAACCGGCCCTCGGCGACGGCGAGTTCGGCGAGCACCGAGCCGGACTTCAGGCAGGCGCCGAGGATCAGCGGGGTGAGCGAGACGGTGGTCACGGTGGACACCGTCGTGCCGTGCAGCCGTCCGCCGTGACTGACCGTCAGGACGGACACCGGCGAGGCGAGGTGGCGCAGCGCTCGGCGGCGCAGCTGCGCCGGGCTCGGGGCGGTCTCGACGGCGCTGGTCACCGGGAGACTCCCGGCAGGACCGGCTCCGGTGCGGCCTCTCCCCGGACGGACGGCCGGTGGACGGGCCGGACGTGGCCGACCGGGACCGGGTCGAAGGTGTGGCCGAGCGGCTTGGGGTGGGCGAGGCCCAGGTCGTCCAGCAGTCTCAGGTAGCCGGTCTGCCGGACGGGCTCGAAGGGCAGCGCGAAGGACTTCATGAAGTTGCCGAACAGGCCGCGGTCACCGAACAGGTGGAACGGGAGCACCAGCAGCGCCCACTCTGGCTTGACCAGCCAGCACCACAGGGCGGCGACCGCGCCCTGGGTGATCAGGCTGTGCATGACGTTGTAGGCGACGTAGTAGCCCTTGGCGATCGGCCGCCCGCCGGCCTTCTTGAAGGCGACGGCGCCCGGGATGTAGCCGATCAGGTCGATGTAGAGGAACAGCCCGACCGCCGGGAGCCACCGGATGTCGCCGAGGTGGGCGACGATCAGGCCGGTGGTGACCGCGAACGCCACCAGGTACTCGGCGCGGTGCAGCGAGTAGGTTCTCGGGGTCTCGAAGGGGTTTGCCTGGTCCATGGATTCAGCTCCTGGAGGGACGGGCGGTCAGCGGGCGGCCGGGGCCGGGGTGACGAGCTCGGTGTCGCCGACGATCCGGGTGCCGGCGAACAGGCCGGTGACGGCCCAGGCGACGGTCTCCCGGATGACCCGCTCGGCGATCGGGTCGAGGATGCCCTCCAGGCTGGGGATGCCGAAGTCGAAGTCGGCCTCGAAGTGCACGGTGACGTCGGCGCCGTCCTGCTCCAGCCGCCAGCTGCCGGTGAAGCTGTCGAAGTCGCCGTCGGTCTGCTCGAACCTGATCGTCAGCTCGTCCGGCAGGAAGGTGTCGGTCTCGGTCCAGCGCAGCAGGCCGCTGCGGAAGTGCAGCTCCCAGCTGGAGCTGCCGACCGGCTCGGGGAGGGTGGCGTGCACGGTGGTGGCCCGGACGTGCGGGGCCAGCTCCGGGTAGCGCTCCCAGTGCAGGACGGCCGCGTAGACGTCCTCGGCGCGCTCGGAGCTCACCACGGCGTCGAGTTCGACGTGTCGCATGGGTCAGTTACCGCCTTCCGGCATCGTGGCCGAGCCCGCGATCAGGTCGAGGGTGGCCTTGTGGAACGCGTCGAGCAGGTACTCGACGTCGGTGTCGCTCATGACGGCCGGCGGGGTGAAGCGCACCACCGAGCTGCCGTTCATCGAGTGGTTGGCGACCACGCCGTGGTTGAAGAGCTCGATCAGCAGCTCGCCGGCCAGCCCGGCCTCGACCAGCTCGACGCCGATCAGCAGGCCCTGGCCGCGGACGTCCACCACCAGGTCGGGGATGTTGCGGTGGGCGATCTCGGCGATCGCCGGCAGCAGCCGGGCGCCGAGGTCCTGCGAGCGGGTGACCAGCCGCTCCTCCTTGATCGCCTGGACGGCGCCCTGCACGGCCGCCATCAGCAGCGGCTGGCCGGAGAAGGTGGCGGTGTGGATGTACGGGTCCTTGTCGAAGGGCTTGAAGGCCTGCCGGGTGGCGATGGCCGCCGACACCGGCACCACGCCGCCGCCGAGCGCCTTGCCGGCCAGCAGCACGTCCGGCTGGACGCCCTCGACGTCGGCGCCCCACCACTCGCCGAGCCGGCCGAAGCCGGTCTGCACCTCGTCCAGGATCAGGAAGCCGTCGAACTCGCGGACCAGCTCCTCGACCCGCTTGAGGTAGCCCCTCGGCGGGATGATCACGCCGCCCTCGCCCTGCACCGGCTCGATGATCACGCAGACCTCGCCCGGGTGGGCGGCCAGCTCGGCGCGCAGCGCGTCCTCGTCGCCGTACGGCAGGTGCGTGACGTCCGGGATCAGCGGGCGGAACGGTGCCTGGTAGACCTCCTTGGCGGTGGCCGACAGGGCGCCCAGGGTCTTGCCGTGGTAGCCGCCGGTGAACGAGACGGTGCGCTTGCGCCCGTTCGCCCGGGCCAGCTTGAGGCCGGTCTCCACCGCCTCGGCGCCGGAGAGCGCGAAGTGCACCCGGTCCAGGCCGGGCGGCGTGATCGAGGTCAGCGCCTCGGCGGCGCGGGCGACGGTGGGCTCCAGCAGGATCCGGGTGGCGACCGGGTGGGTGTTCAGCTGGCGGGTGACGGCCTCGATGACCAGCGGGTGGCGGGCGCCCATGATGAACACCCCGTAGCCGCCGGCGTTCAGGAAGCGTTCGCCGTCGCTGGTGGTCAGCCAGGCTCCGGAGGACTCCACCTCCATGTGGCTGCCGAAGAGTTCGGCGAGGGTCGCCCGGCCCTTGCTGAGGTGCGCGCGGTACAGGTCGAGGATCTCGCCCTCGGTGTCCGCCGGCGGCAGGTCGATGCGGATGTCGTCGTCGATCAGGGTCACTTTTCCGAGCTCCTTCGCCAGGTGGCTGCCGGTCAGGACAGGTCGAGGGGGTCGCCGTTGAGGTACGCCAGCAGCGCTCCGGCGGCACTGGCCCGGGACGGCGGGTGGAAGGCCAGCGGGCGTACGGCGGTGGCCTGCCGGGAGTGGTCGCCGGAGCGGATGAAGTCCAGCCCGCCGAGCAGCTCCAGGGCCTGGTCGCTGGCGCGGTTCAGCGCCTCCTGCGCGGCGAACCGGGCGACCAGCACCTGGGCGACCGCCTCCTCGCCGCCGACGCCGTCGCGCACCGCGCGGGCGGTGCCCTCCAGCAGGGCGGCCGCGGACTCGACCCGGATCGCCGCGTCGGCCCGGTCGCCGGCACTGCCGCGCTCGCGCCGCAGCACCTCCTCGACCAGGGCGGAGGCGGCTCCGAGGTAGCCGGCCGAGATCAGCAGCTCGAACCAGACGAAGCCGGCGTTCTGCAGGTCCTCGATCCGGTGCGGGTCCTCCTCGGAGGTGCGGATCACCAGCTCCTCGGGCACGAACACGTCGGCCAGCTGGACCTCGTCGCTCTCGGCGGCGGCCAGCACCTCGTTGCCCCAGAAGGGGTGCACGCTGAGGCCGGGCGAGTCGGCGGGGATCAGGGCGAGCGCCAGTTCCGGGGTGCCGTCGGCGCCCGGCACCGCGATCGAGGCGGTCAGCAGGTTCATCGAACCGGCCAGGCTGCAGGGCTTCTTGGAGCCGTTCAGCCGGTAGCCGCCGACCGTGACGGCGGCGGTCACCGCCGGGGTCAGGATGTTCTGCTGGGTGCGGCCCTCGGCCCAGCCGGAGGCCATCAGCCGCTGCTCGGGGACGACGCTGTGCAGCAGCGACAGCTGCCGTTCGGTCAGCCGGCCGGTCTCGTCGGCCAGCGCGTACAGCATCGCGGCGGTGAAGTGGTGCATGGTCACCGCGGCGGCCAGCGAGGGCGACAGCGCGCCGAGCGCGCGCTGCACCCGGACGGCGTCCAGCGGGTCGGCGCCGTGGCCGCCGTAGGCGACCGGGACCAGCAGGGCGACGCCGTCGTGCGCCCGGAACAGGTCGATCACCGGGCTGTCGGCGGCCTCCCGCTCGGCGTACGGGATGTCGGCGAGGGCCTTCACCAGCCCGGGGTGGTACCGCTCACTGGTCGCGCGAGCGGTTTCGAGGGAGCGCATGGCAGGACAACCTCCAGCGGGGGTCGGACGGGGCGGGGCGCGGCGGCCGGTCGGCGCGCGGCGATCGGACGGGACGGTGCGGTCCGGCCGGACGGCTCAGGCGTCGAAGGTGCCGAAGACGGCCTCGATCGGGCTGACGTCGCGGGCGACGCTGACGCCCTGGATGTGCGAGGTCTTGAGCATCGGGTAGTTGGCCTCGCCGTAGACACCGCCGGTCAGACCGGTGCCGCCGTGGCTGGGCAGGTACGGCAGGAAGCCGATGTGCGAGTCGTTGATCTTCAGCAGGCCGCCGTTGGTGACCCGCTGCACGAAGGCGTTGATCACCCGCGCGGACTTCGCCCAGAGCGAGTTGCGCAGGCCGTACTCGTTGCTGTTGACGAAGTCGATGAAGCTGTCCAGCAGCTGGTCGTTGGGCGCCGCCTCGGGCACCACGATCGGCAGCAGCGGGAAGAAGGTCTCGTGCCGGACGACGTCGTGCTCGCGGGCGCCGGCCAGGCCGTTCACCCGGACCACGGTGGGCTGCAGGAACACCCCGGTCTCGGACGGCGTGCCGTCGACCTCGGTGCGCAGGCCGCCGGTGACCAGCTCGGCCCCCAGGTCCAGGGTCTGCTTCAGCAGCCCGAAGAACTTCTCGCTGCGGCGGACCGGGGAGAGCAGCACCTCCGGGTCCTCCGGGTAGCCCGGCCGGACGGTGGCGACCTGCTTCTTGACCTCCTCGATCAGCTCGTCGGCGATCGCGGGGTGCACCAGCACGTAGTTGGGCACCATGCAGATCTGGCCGGAGCCGTAGAAGGACTCCCGGATCGCCTCGGCCGCGTACGTGAGGTCCGCGCCCTCCCAGATGATGATGCCGTCGTTGCCGGCCAGCTCCAGGATCGGCTTCTTGCCGTGCGCGACGCACTGCTCCTGGAAGCGCAGGCCCTCCTGGCTGCCGCCGATGTAGAAGATGTCGTCGACCAGCGGGCTCCGCACCCAGCGGTCCAGCGTCTGCTTGGGGTTGCTGCACACCGCGTTCAGCACCCCGGGCGGGGCGCCGACCTCGTCCAGCAGCGGGGCGACCACGTCGCGCAGCACCCACATGGTGGACAGCGCGATCGAGCGCGGGGCGCGGACGACCACGGCGTTGCCCGCCATCAGCGCGAGCACCGCCAGCGCGGCGCTCGGTGCCGGGGCGTTCTGCGGCGGGTTGAAGCCGACCACGCCGTCGGGCTGCCGGCGGACGATCAGGCGGCGGCCGTTGTGGTCGAACTCGGTGTGCATCCGCTGGCGGTACCAGTCGATGCTCTCCTCGCTGTACACCTGCAACAGGCAGCTGAGCTCCCAGCGGGCCAGCTTCACCGGGTGCGCCTCGGAGACCAGCATGTCGACGAACTCGTCCTGGCGGCGCAGCAGTTCCTCGCGGAACAGGGTGCCCAGCCGCAGCCGGCGCTCCAGCGGGACGGCCGCCCAGCCGGGCGCGGCCGCGGCCGCGGCCTCGGTGGCGAGGTCGATCGCGGCGTCGCCGGCGATCGCGCAGCGGCCCACCACGTAGGGGTGCTGGGCGGCGTCCGAGTCCGGGTCCTGCTCCAGGGCGCGCTTCAGGCTGACGCTGGTGAACACGTCCTCCAGCAGCGACCGGGCGCTCACGGTGTAGACCCAGCCGTCGCCCTCCACGTCCTTTCCGGCGATGTACAGCGGGTAGCTGCTCAGCGGCTTTTCCCGGCCGCCGGAATTGCCGGGAAGAATCTCCGCCGCCGTTTCGTCAAGAAGCATCGTCTGGCCTTTCCGAAGGCACGGTCCATGTCCGAATCGACTTGATGGTGACAAGCGGGTCTGACCCGCGCCTGACGCGGGACTGATGCCGCGCTACCGGGCCGGTCCGGCCCCGAAACGCCCGGCACCCGACTCCCGGGGGAAGGCGGCCGGGCACCGTGTCAGCTTTTTCTGACAGCCCTCTGACGCCTTCCTGACGCCGCACCACAGGCTTTCTCCAGCCCTTTCCCACCGACAATTCCGAGTGCTGTACTTGCTGCACCGCCACCCGTCCGCGAAGGGAAATCCAGATGTCACCGTCCGCCGCGACCGCGACCGAGAGCCCGGTCCTGTCGGCCATCCGCGCCCACACCGGGTCGGAGAACCCGAGCTCGTTCCTCGCCCTCAACTCCGGCAACAGCGTCTTCACCACCCCCGGCGCGGACGGCGTCGCCGTCTACCGCCGCACCGGCCGGCACCTCGTCCAGTTCGGCGGCCCGTTCGTCGCGCCGGAGACCTACGACCTGCTCCTCGACGGCCTGGTCGACCACGCCCGGCAGGAGCAGCTCCAGCTGGTCGCCGTCCAGTTGCAGCGCTCCGACGCCGAGCGCTACGCCGCCCACGGCTTCACCGTCAACCAGATCGGCGCCTCCTGGGCCGTCCACCTGCCGGACTTCGGGCTGCGCGGCACCCGCTTCATGCAGCTGCGGAACAAGATCTCCCGAGCCTTCCGCAACGGCCTCCAGGTCACCGAGGTCGCGGCCGAGGACTGGCAGGACGGCATCGCGGAGATCGACGGCGCCTGGCTCGGTTCCAAGGGCGAGCACGCCCGCCAGCTGGAGTTCCTGGTCGGCCAGATCGGCGGCCCCGCGCAGGAGCACCGGCGGCTGTTCGTCGGCACCATCGACGGCGCACCGGTCGGCTACATCTCCTACTCCCCGGTGTACGGCGCCCGGGCCGGCTGGATGCACGACCTGAGCCGGCGCATCCCGGGCGGCTCCCCCGGCCTGATGGAGGCGATCAACTCCACCGCCGTCGAGGTGTTCCGCAGCGAGGGCGTCGAGTGGCTCCACTTCGGCTTCACCCCGTTCACCGGGCTCGGCCAGGAGAACGAACTGCCGGGCTACAGCCCGTCGTTCCAGTGGCTGATGCACTTCCTGTGGGCCGAGGGCGAGGCGATCTACCCGGCGCAGACCCAGCTCGCCTACAAGGAGAAGTGGGCGCCGGACGTGCTGCTGCCCGAGTACGTGGCGTTCCAGGGCCCGGCCTCGCTCGCCTCGTTCGCGCACATCTTCCGCGCCTGCAACGCCTTCTGACCCCCTCGCCCGCGACCACCGGCCCCACCCGGGGCCACCGGAGGAGCACACCCATGACCCAGCAGGATCCTTCCACCGACACGCTGAAGCAGTCGGTCGTGGAGTCGTTCATGGCCATCATCGGCGCCCCGGACGACCTGGAGACCGCCCGCGCGGCGGACGAGGCGGTCCGCGCCCTGGACGCCCGGCTGCTCACCGAGGCCGCCGCCGGCTGACCCTCCCCGCCCGCACACCGCACCGCACCGCACCGCACCCGACGGCGCCGCCCCCCGGGCCGGCCCCCCCCTGCCGCCCCCCCCCCCCCCCCCCCCCCCCCCCCCCCCCCCCCCCCCCCCCCCCCCCCCCGGGCCCCCC